>JBGVIE010000024.1:0-19621 GCA_045122895.1 Lachnospiraceae bacterium | reverse complement strand
ATGATATGCTGCTTCTATATGAAGCTTACCGCAACGGAGAGGAACTGCCATTTGATTAGCAGATTATCAGATGCAAAATGGCGGTCAGAAATGACCGCCAAAAAAAATAATGAAAATTTACACACTTTACTTGACAAACTCCCAAATGCTTTACGTTTGGTTACTATTTTGCTTTAATTACATCAATTGCACACTTAAACTCTTTCCAAGTGCCTCTGATACCTTTACAAGAAAATCTAAACTTGGATTATAATTTCCACTTTCCAATCTGGAAATGTTACTTTTTTGTGTACCAACCCTCTTTGCCAGTTCGGCCTGTGTTATATTCTGTTCTTTCCTTGCCTTTATAATCTGTTCAATTGCTTCATATCTAGGTTTTAATTTCTCATATTCTGCCTTGAATTCATTGTCTTTTAACAAATCATTTTTTATTTCGTCAAAAGAAATGCTTACATTACTCATAATCATTCCTCCCTATATAATCTTGCATATATTTTCTTGCTCTTTCGATTTCCTTTGATGGAGTTTTCATGCTTTTTTTTATGAATCCATGTAGTAATATATACTTATTGTTACAATATGTAAAATAGAATATTCTTGCTATATCATTTGAGAACTGTATTCTTAGTTCATAGAGTCCTTTGTTATTATTACCTTTAATAGGTTTGATATATGGTTCCCTTAACTGATTTCCAAGATTTCTTAATAACTCTATGTCTCTAAATGCTTTTGCTCTTAGTTTGGGTTCGAGTGAATATAAAAAATCTTTAACTGGAATTTTTCCGTTTTCCATCTTATAAAAAACTATATCAAATATAGTACTCACCTCTTCTTAATTATAAGTTATCATATATGATAACCGATGTCAATAAGAAGACCCATATTTTTATTTATTATTTTGTCTCTCTTCCTTTGAATAAACACATCCACAATAATCCTGTCTGTACAGTTCGTATTTTTTAGACAATTCCGTTGAGCGTTTGTACCCATTACGTTTTTTGAAATCAGATACTAAATATTTTACACCATATTCCTCTCCTTGTCTAATTCCTATCTCATTTAGCCATCTGGCATTTTTCATAGGACTAATGGAAAGTGTTGTTGTAAAATAATCAAAATTGTTTTCGAATGCATATTTTGCAGCATGTTTAAGTCTTAGCTCATAACATATATAACAGCGCTCGCCACCCTCTTTGTCGTTTTCGTGTCCTTTTATAATGCTATAGAAATCATTAGGAGTATAGTCTGTTGCCACAAAGCTTATTTTGTTCTTCGCAGGCAGCAGGTTGATAAGTTTTTGCTGTTCCTCAATTCTGTAAGCATATTCCTCAGCAGGAAAAATATTTGGATTATAGTATAAAACGGTAATACTGAAATACTCTGACAAATACTCTAGCACATAACTGCTGCAAGGTGCACAACAGCTATGTATTAACAGACTGGGTAATTCGTTTTTTTCTGTTATTTCTTTAATTGTATTATCTAAAATCAATTGATAATTAATCTTATTCTGCATAAATCTCCTTTCAGAAAAAAACCGATGCAAAAGCATCGGCCAGGTTATCTTTAGTTATTAGAAATATTTCTTATTACCCCACAAATTACTCTTCTTAAGGTCTAAATATTCATTGTACGCTTTCTCGAGAATCTGTTTCTCGTTAGCAAATTTAAGAAGGTGATAAGCCTCATAAAACTTGTAATATCCAGAATCTAAAAAATATTCTTCGCGCTGTGGTTTGCTGTAATAGCTATCAGACATCATAAGGTACCAGTGAACCTGCTTCTCAACAACATCCTGTGGTGTTAAAAATGAGTACCTGCTCTTTCCGACATACTTGATTATTGATGCACTAACTCCTGTTTCTTCGCGAACTTCTCTAAGAGCAGTCTCTTTATATTCTTCGCCCTCTTCAACTGTTCCCTTTGGCAATACCCATCCCTCATATTTGTTCTTATAATTCTTGTATAATAGTAGAATCTTGCCACGAAATATAACCACACCGCCACAGCTCGTTGCTTCTATCATATGCAATTCCTCCTGTTCTATGGTGTGTCAAAGAATGATTAAAGTATACATCATATAACAATAATCTGCAAGTTTATTCAGAAAAATAGGCGTCAAATATATTTCGACATACCGGCACGGCAGGTGTGCTTCCGGGTGGCATACTTTCTAAAAGTACGCATACTGCAATTTTTTTGCCATCCTTATTCTCTGCAAACCCTACAAACCATGAGTGTGCAAGGTTGGAAGAATCAATTTCGGCGGTACCTGTTTTTCCATATGCATTATACAAATCACTTTTAAGTCTTGTTCCTGTACCATATCTGACAGTTTCACTCATAGCTGTTTTTAAAAGTTGTGCTTCCTCTTTTGATATTAGTTCACCATATTTTTTTACACCAAATTTCTTGACTGCAAAATCATTATGATTTGTGATTTTTGTAACTATTCGCGGTCTTACAAGTATTCCATCGTTTGCAATTGCAGAAGCAATAAGTGCCATATGCATAGGGGATACAAGAGTCTTTCCCTGTCCTATTACCGTCTGCATAACATCGAATTTTGACGAGGTTTTATCAAGAGTGTAACTGCTCTCTTTATAATCCATATCAAGTGGAAGCTTTTTGTTAAATAATAGTTCCTCTGCCGTGTTTTTTAAAGAACTTATATTTAGTTCAAGCCCCATATTGATAAATGAGCTGTTGCAGGAGTAAGCAAAAGAGCCAAAGGCATCTACATATCCATGTGCGTGCCCGTTATAACAATTGACCCTGATTCCATCTTCTTCATAAAAACCGTTACAAGTGTATGCATACTTCGTGTAATCTCGTTTTTCGCGAATATATTCAAGAAGAGTTATTATCTTGAAGGTTGAGCCGGGTGTATAAAGACCGTTTGTTGCTCTATTTACAAGGCAGGAGTTGTCTTCCTGCTCTACTATATCATCCCATTCTTTAAGAAGCGTATTAGGATTAAAATCCGGTTTTGAAACAAGAGATATTATATCGCCGTTTTCAGGATCAAGGACGATGACAGCTCCATTATTCTGCCCCAACGAATCATATGCTACTTTTTGTATCTTTGTGTCAAGTGTTGTCTTTACAATATTGCCCTGAGTTTTTCTGTCGGCAAATTCATTTGTGATTTTTTCAAAAATATTAACATCTGCACCGAGTAAATTGTAATCATAATTAAGCTCTATCCCAGTTTTTCCATGATGAGTAATGCCGATTGTGTGGCTGAAAAGATTATCAAATGGATAATACCTTGTCTCTTCGCCGGAGTCGTCTGTAACCGTGGTTGCCAGTACTTTTCCATCGGCACTTACAATATCTCCACGAACAACTATTTTCTCGAATGCACTTTGCCTTTTGTTGTAAGTGTTATTGATAATCCGCTCTCCCACAAATATCTCAAAATATGCAAAATAACCTGCCATAAGCAGAAAAATAGCTGTAAAAATATATGTTATTTTCATTATTACCGGGTTTTGTTTACTTTTCTTTTTTCCCATATCATTCTCCTTATGTGCGCTTTCTAAGTCCGTTTATTCCCTGGAAAATACCAAATAAAATCATTGTACTAACCAGCGAACTTCCACCATAACTTATAAGTGGCAATGTCACACCTGTTGAGGGAATAAATTTGATTGCCCCACCTATTGTTAAAATAGTCTGAACAGCATATGAGACTGATAATCCAAATGCTATTAATTTATAAAATGGATCAGGCTGTTCAGATGCAATTTTTACAAATGCTAAAAATGTACACATACACAACAACATCAGCGAAATCGTAAAGAAACCTCCTAATTCTTCTGATATTGCTGAAATAATAAAATCCTGGTCTACAACAGGAACTTTGTTTGGAAGTCCGTTACATAGTCCCATTCCAAGCCAGCCGCCTGTACCTATTGCAAAAAGTGACTGTGTAATCTGATATCCTTCGTTATCGATAACACTAAAAGGATTTGTAAATGCCAGCACTCGTATCCTTATGTGACTGAATAATTTATATGCTATTACCGAAGCAGTGCTTCCTGCTAAAATTCCGCTTATAAACAGGAACACTTTGCCTGTTGCCACATAAATCAGGCTTAAGTAGATGAGGAAAAATATAAGTGCACTTCCTAGATCTCTTGATAATACAAGTATAATAACATGTAAGCCTGCAAGCGCTGCGGATATAAAGAAAGTCTTAATTGTCACTTTCTTCTTAAGTATTGAGGCAATAAAAAACACATACAAAAGCTTTACTATTTCAGAAAACTGAAATGATATTCCGAATAATGTAAGCGATAATTTCGCACCATAGCTTATGTTGCCGGCAACAAGTACCACTGATAATAGTATTATTCCTAAAACAGCATACAGATATGACCATTCCCGTAATTTCCTGAATTTGATAATTAGTTTTGGAACTATAATATATAAAACTGTAGCTGCAACAAGAATTACAAACTGCTTAACTGCCTTCGTGTAATTAAGTCTTGTAAGAATTATAAGCCCGATTGACAACATCAGACACATATTGTTTAGAACAGGCTTACTTATCTGTTTATCATATATAATATTTGTAAGTCCAATTGTTAATATAAAATATATGAGCTGTACACCACAGAAAAATATTATACTGTCATTTTCCATATTGAGATAAAGTATTGAGTATGCAATAATATGCATAGTAAATATCATAAATACCTGTAATTTGCATGCCTTATTTATTAACTTGTCGGATATGTTTCTAATGACATAGAAGCTTGTATAAGTGTAAAATGCCATTAGAATTATCAAAACGTATTTTGCACTTGTAAGATATACTGATGTCATGATTTCCTCCCCTGTTCTATTCTACGCCTCTTTTAAAATGTCCTCGTGTTGTATTTTTATATTCAGAAGTCTCCATATCGTACAGGAAAGCGTCTGAATATCTGTTTAATATATCGATGATTTCCTCATCACTCTCATCTAAAAATTGTAATCTGATATTTTTTGGATTCAACTGTTTAATCTCTTGCCTTACAGAAAGCATTGATAATGGCAAACTGTTATATATGATGTTATAACAGTATTTACATATATTTTTAACAATAAATTCCTTGTTATATCTGTCTCTTAATGTGTAAGAAGTTTCTTTTTGATTGCAGAAGGAAGTATTTTTGTTGATGCATCCTGCTGTAATCATAAGGGGTATATAACCATACACAATCATATCATCAATCTGATACTGTTTGCCACGAAGCTCTTTATAATTAAGTTCTAAAGATTCTGTTAATTCATCTGCACCAAGTGATTTTATATAGTTATGTGCACTGTCGTTCATACTGTATAAATAATAATCGGCTATTATTTTTTTAGAATTACCAAAATTCTCATTTATATAAAAAAGTTCATCAACATTTCTTATCAAAAATCCATCAATATTACTATTTTTAAGGTATGCTAAATTGGCGTCAAGATAGCTTTTGGCAGGTTCTCTAAATATATATGGTAATGCTAAATAGAGTTTCTTATCATTATTGTGACATAAATCAATAAATGTATCTGTCATATCAAAACTCTCAATCGGTAAAAATATCGAATCAACGGATTTATGTGAGGCGACAGTTTTCAGCCTGTTTGCATCAGGGACAAGACATCTGATTGCCGGAGTGCCTGAAATATAGTTTTTCTCCTCTGGGTTGGTTATATCTTTTAGAGAAGGATCCCGTCTTCTTCTATACGATGAAAGTATCATATTTTCAAGCTTTGTAAGTGCTAATCGCCTGAGATTATTAAGTTCCTTAACCTGTACAAACAGATTATCACTCATAGTTACATACAAATCTTCGAATTCAAACAGAGTAGCCCCGGTTTTGGTAATTTGTTTTCTTACATCTGTTTCGGTGGTCGGTTTGTTCATTGCGATTGATGGTGCAGCTCCTGTTACAGTGCATGAGTATTTGTCCTCCAGATTAACTGTCATTGACATCTCACAGCCTTCATATATAGAAATACTTCCTGTGATTTTAATTTTCTTGTCATTTTTAATATATAGTTCATTAATCCGATTAATTATCTGATCACTTTTTCCGCTATACGAAGGCTTTTTAAAGGTCATCATTTCTTTGCCGTTATGCATATTATAATATCCCTGATTAAAACCGCTTCTGCTATAAAGCTGTTCTAACATATTATAATCTTCTTCTGATACTTTGTATCTCTCAAAGCCTGTTTCTATTATTTTATCGACATATTTTCTGTAAATACTTACAACTCCTGCCGTGTATTCAGGGCTTTTCATTCGTCCCTCTATTTTTAATGAATAAACACCGGCTTTAATAATGTCTGGAAGTATTTTTATTGTGCACATATCCTTTGGACTTAAGATGTATTTATCTTCACCTTTGTTCAGGTGTCGGTTGTCTTTTATAACGTCATAGGCAAGTCTGCAGGGTTGTGCGCAACGTCCTCTGTTTCCGCTTCTTCCTCCAAGCATACTGCTCATCAGGCACTGACCTGAATAGCAGTAACATAAAGCTCCATGTACAAAGCTTTCGATTTCTATATCCAGATTGTTATGAATTCTTAAAATCTCCTTTGCCGATAATTCCCTGGCAGTTACTATTCTTGTAGCACCGAGTTCCTTAAGTAGTTTTGCACCTTTCAGACCTGTTATAGTCATCTGGGTACTTGCATGAATATCTAAGTCAGGAAACCAATTTTTAATACACTTAAACACACCTAAATCCTGTACAATAACAGCATCAAGACCTGCTTCATAATATGGCAATAAATAATCGTATAATTCATCAATTTCCTTATTTTTTAAAAGAGTATTAACTGTTAAATAAATCTTTTTATTATGAAGGTGAACATAATCTATTGCTTTTATGAGCATATCTTCATCAGGATTGTCGGCGTAAGCTCTTGCTCCGAATTTTCCTCCACCTATATAAATTGCATCTGCACCAGCGTTTATGCCTGCTTTTAAACTTTCAAAAGAGCCCGCCGGTGCTAGTATTTCTATATCATTTTTAGTAATATTCACTGTTATCCTCATTTCTGATTCTCAAAGAAAAACCGAACCTTTTATGGCTCGGCTTTTTTTGTAGTCTTAGTAGCAGTTTTTTTGTCTTTTTCTTTAAGTTGAGTCTCTAATCTTATAATCTGCTTTTGAAGTTCGCTGTTTTCACTAGAAGCTTCTTCTAATTCTTTGGTTACAGCATCTAGTTTGATTTGAGCAGATATAAGTTCGTGTTTTAAATCAAAAATCTGTTTGTCCTTGGCATCTATATCAGATTCCAAAGTATCAGCCTGTTTCTTTGCCTTAAAATAGTCATCAGCAATATTAAGTTCAAGTAATGCCTTCTGAACTTCAATATTCTGTCTTCTGTAGCCTTCATCCTGTTTGAATTCAGTAATCTTGCCATTAATGTATGAAGCTACCTTTTGTAAATATTCTTCGCTCTCATAACCGCTTAACGTATATATTTTTCCATCGATTATTACTTCTGCGTTATTTTTAGATGACATTCACGTCACTCCTTCTTTTGGTTTATTTTTTATTATAAAATATAATTGAATATTATTCCAGTCCTAAATGCTGATATGCTAAAAGAGTTACAACTCTTCCTCTTGGAGTTCTGTTTATCAGACCACATTTCAATAAATATGGTTCATACACATCTTCTATTGTGCCTGAATCTTCGCCAAGAGTGGCAGCCAATGTATCAAGTCCGACAGGTCCTCCGTTAAACTTATCTATTATTGTGCTTAACATATCTCTATCAGTTGTGTCAAGCCCAAGCTTATCAACTTCTAATATATCAAGTGTGTAATCAGCCACTTCTTTTGTGATGGTTCCATCGAATTTTACTTCGGCAAAGTCCCTGACTCTCTTTAACAGGCGATTGGCAAGTCTGGGAGTACCACGACTTCTTTTTGCAAGCTCTGTTGCTCCACTTTCATCAATCTCAACATCCAAAACCATTGCGGATCTGTTGATAATCTGTGTCAATTCGTCAGTTTCATAAAACTCTAACTTGTTGACCATACCAAATCGGTCCCTTAGTGGTGCTGTAAGCATACCTGCTCGTGTGGTAGCTCCGACTAAAGTGAATTTGGGTAAATCTATTCTAATTGACTTTGCAGTCGCACCTTTTCCAATCATAATATCAATAGCATAATCTTCCATCGCCGGATACAATACTTCTTCCACCTGTCTGTTTAGTCTGTGTATTTCGTCTATAAAAAGCACATCGCCTTCTGACAGTCCGTTAAGTATGGCTGCTAAATCTCCCGGCTTTTCTATTGCAGGTCCGGAGGTGACTTTCATATGAACCCCCATTTCATTTGCAATAATACCAGCTAGTGTGGTTTTACCAAGTCCCGGTGGACCATAAAAAAGTATATGATCTAAACATTCGCCTCTGCTTTTAGCGGCCTGTATATATATTTTTAAATTCTCTTTAATTTTCTTCTGACCAACATAATCATCAAGTTTTTGTGGTCTTAAATTGTTTTCAAGATTGACATCTTCTGTTTGAATCTCTGTTGTAATTATTCGCTTTCCCATAATGCACCCTTACTATTAAAAAAGGGTCAAGTCATAGGACCTGACCCCCTTTTGAATTGTGAATTATATTTTCCAAATATCGTCGTTGTACTGCTTGATTGTTCTGTCTGATGAGAAGAATCCAGCCTTAGAGATGTTGATTAACATCTTCTTAGCCCATTTCTTTCTATCAGCGTAATCTGTCATAGCAATATCCTTAACACGGATGTAATCTTTAACGTCAAGTAATGTCATAAACCAGTCTTTGTTAACTAATTCATTGTAAAGTCTTTCAAGATTTTCCTTATTACCAACCTCAAGCATCTCATCAGATACTAAGAATTCAACTAACTGCTTGATTAATGGATCTTTTTCGATGTAATCCTTTGATACATAATCAGCCTTAGCATAATGTTCGATAACCTGATCAGAAGATTCACCAAAGATGTAGATGTTATCATCACCAACAAGTTCATGAATCTCTACGTTAGCACCATCATCTGTACCAAGTGTTACAGCACCATTTAACATAAACTTCATGTTACCTGTACCTGAAGCTTCCTTAGAAGCAAGTGAAATCTGTTCTGAGATATCACAAGCTGGGAATAACTTCTCGCCTGCTGTTACATTGTAGTTTTCAACCATAACAACCTTCATATATGGGCTTACTTCTGGATCGTTGTTCACTAATTCCTGTAAGCAGAGGATTGTATGAATAATATCTTTTGCGATGATGTAAGCTGGAGCTGCTTTAGCACCAAAAATAAAGTTGATTGGTGTAGCAGGTTTCTTACCTTCTTTGATCTGAAGATACTTATAAATAATGTATAATACATTTAACTGCTGACGCTTGTACTCATGTAATCTCTTAACCTGGATATCGAAGATTGCATTCTCATCAAGTTCCTGTCCATTATTAGCCTTCATAAAGTTCTTTAATGTAATCTTTGCATTCTTCTTAATCTTAAGTAACTCTTCTAATGTTGCGTCATCATCAACAAATGCAGCTAACTTCTCAAGTTCATCAGCATTCTTCTTGAATCCGTTTCCAATCTTGCTTTCGATGAATGATGTTAACTCGTGATTACAGCTAAGTAACCATCTACGGAAAGTAATACCATTTGTCTTATTGTTGAACTTCTCAGGATAAATCTTGTAGAAGTTATTTAATTCACTTTCCTTTAAGATACGAGTATGATCTGCTGCAACACCGTTTACGCTGTATGAATAGTGAATATCCATATGAGCCATGTGTACTCTGTTGATGTCATCAATAATAGCTACTGAAGGATCATCAAATTCCTTACGTACTCTTTCATCAAGATCTCTGATGATAGGAAGTAAGTGTGGAACAACTTCTTCTAAGTAGTCAATTGGCCATTTTTCAAGAGCTTCTGCAAGGATTGTATGGTTAGTATATGCACATACCTGCTTAACAACCTCAATAGCTTCATCTGTTGTAAGACCTTCTGCTGTCATAAGACGAATCAACTCTGGAATTACCATACTTGGATGTGTATCGTTAATCTGGATACGTACATATTCTGGTAATTCACGAAGATCCTTCATACCTCTTTCTTTAGCTTCATCGATTGCAAGGTGAGCACCATTACAAACCATAAAATACTGCTGATAAATACGAAGTAACTGACCTTCTCTTGTACTATCATCAGGATAGATAAATAATGTCAAGTTCTTAGCGATGTCATTCTGATCAAAGCTGATGCCATCACCCTTAACTATTTTTTCGTCAACTGTATCTACGTCAAATAAGTGTAACTTAATTGCTTTGCTATCGTATCCACATACGTCAATATCATATAATGTTGACTGTAATTCGAAATCCTTGAATGGAACTGTGTAGCTTCTGTTAGGAACCTTTGTTGACCAGCAGTTATCTGTGATCCATGGATTAGGTGTTTCTTTCTGAAGCTTGTTCTCAAATACCTGCTTGAATAATCCAAGGTGGTAGTTAAGTGTAATACCAGCACCGTTCATACCAAGTGTAGCGATTGAATCGATGAAACATGCAGCAAGTCTACCAAGACCACCATTACCTAAAGATGGCTCAAGTTCGATCTCTTCAATAACAGAGAGCTGCTTTCCGTTTTCAGCTAATTCTTTGCTAACTTCATCATAGATTCCAAGGTTAATCAAATTATTAGATAATAACTTACCAATTAAGAATTCAGCAGAAATGTAATAAACTTTCTTCTTACCTTCATTGTAACCTTTGTTCTGAATTGCATCCTTTGTAAGCTTTAGTAAACCAACGTATACTTCTTCATTTGAGCATTCTGCGATTGATTTACCAAACTGGTTTTTTAATACTTCTGTTAAATTACTCACTTTTTTCCTCCAATGTAATATTATTCTGTGTTGTATAATTACACGATATGACTATTATACAATGTGACTTGGATATTTGCAAGAATAATTTAAGACAACAATTATTTAAATAATTCCACGCCAAGTTTTTCTGATGTTTCATTTATTACTTTTAATAACTCTTCATCAGTAATTACTGTCACCCGGCCTGTTTCGTATTCTTTATCAACCCATGCTTTTACTTCTTTTACAAGGTCGCAGTTTTTATCGACTTTTTTTACCTCAGGCAGTCTAAAATAAGTGTTAATCCAATGGGCGATTCCGGCAAGCCCTGATGTGTTTGATACAGCAACCAAAACAGGTCTGTTGAGAATCTTTTCAGTGTCAAAAATATTATATATCTCTTCGTTTTTTAATAAACCATCTGCATGAATTCCGGCTCTTGTCACATTAAAGTTCTGACCGACAAAAGGTGTTCGTGGAGGCATTTCATATCCTATTTCCTTCTGGAAGTATTCTGAAAGTTCAGTTATAATGGTTGTATCCATTCCGTTTAAGGTTCCCTTTAACTGTGCATATTCAAAAACCATAGCTTCAAGTGGTGTGTTACCGGTTCTCTCTCCTATTCCAAATAATGAACAGTTTACTCCACATGCACCATAAAGCCAGGCAGTTGTTGAGTTAGTTACTGCTTTATAGAAATCATTATGACCGTGCCACTCAAGCTGTTCCGATGGAACGCCGGCATTTGTTGTAAGACCATATATAATCCCCTGAACTGATCTTGGTATAACTGCACCCGAGAAGTTTACACCATATCCCATTGTATCACATGCCCTGATTTTAACAGGAATCTTATACTGCTCCTGTAATTTCATAAGTTCAAGGCAGAAAGGAATTACAAATCCGTAAATGTCTGATCTTGTTATATCTTCCAGATGACATCTTGGGCTAATACCTGTCTCAAGACATTCCCTGACTACACTTAAATAGTGTTCCATACATTCTTTTCTTGTCATTTTCATCTTGTAGAAAATATGATAATCTGAACAACTTACCAATATACCGGTTTCTTTCATACCTATCTCTTTTACAAGTTCAAAATCCTTTTTGCTTGCTCTTATCCAGCTCGTGATTTCAGGAAAGTTATATCCTCTTTCCATACATTTGTAAACGGCATCTCTGTCTTTTTTGCTATATAGAAAAAACTCACTTTGCCTTATCATACCATTTGGTCCCCCAAGCTTGTGAAGGTAATCATATATTGATACTATCTGTTCTGTAGAATAGGGTGCTCTTGACTGCTGACCATCTCTGAAGGTAGTGTCTGTAATCCAAATATTCTCTGGCATATTATGAGGAACTATTCTGTCGTTAAACGCTATCTTTGGTACTTCACTGTATGGGAACAGATTTCTGTACACATTTGGTTTGTCCACATCAACCATATGATAAATATGTTCTTCCAACTGAAGTAGATTTGTGTGATGATTCATTTTCACTTTTCTGTTATCCATTTCTTGTTACCTACCTTTCTTTTTTACGCTGCGTATTATTCTAGTAGAAAAATGTACGCTTGTCAAATACATTTGTATTTTGTGGTAGGATTTTATTGCAAATACTTTCTATTTATTTTATAATTAATGTAATATTACTTATCGAAGGAGATATGATTATGAAGAATAATAAGGTTGTAGTTGCACTTGGACGTAATGCCTTCGGTTCTACTTTCCCAGAGCAACAGAAAAATGTTAAAGAGGCTGCGAAAGCTATTGCAGATATTGTTGAAGCTAAATATGAGGTCGTTATAACTCATAGCAACGGCCCACAGATTGGAATGATTCAGACTGCTATGACAGAGTTTAGCAGATTAGATGCAAAGCACACAGTGGCTCCAATGTCAGTATGTGGTGCGATGAGTCAGGGATACATAGGTTTTGATTTACAGAATGCTATTAGAACAGAGCTCCTCAATAGAGGAATTTACAAACCTGTATCTACAATTATCACACAGGTTCGTGTCGACCCTTTTGATCCTGCTTTTAATAAGCCAACAAAGGTTATCGGAAGATATATGACAAAGGAAGAAGCTGATTTGGAAGAGCATAAAGGTAATTATGTAGTATATGAAGAATCTGAAAATGGAAAAGGATACAGAAGAATTATCGCTTCTCCTATGCCAATAGATATATACGAAATCGATGCAATCAGGACACTTGTTGATGCAGGTCAGGTTGTTATCGCAGGTGGTGGCGGCGGTATTCCAGTGCTTGACCAGAGAGCAGGACTTAAGGGTGCCAGTGCAGTTATTGAAAAAGATTATACTGCAGCAAAGTTGGCTGATATGTTAGATGCTTCATCACTTTTGATTTTATCAACTCACAAACATATGACTCTTCACGAGGGAACAGACAAAGAAATTGTACTTGATAATGTTTCAATTGAAAGAGCTAACGAATTGTTCGAAGGAAATCATTTTGGAGAGATTACTACTCTTCCTAAGATGAAGGCTGCTGTCAATTTCATCACATCAGGAAATGACAGAAGAGCCATTATTACAAGTCTTGACAACGCAAAGAATGGTATTGCTGAGAAATCTGGAACAATTGTAAAAATTTAAACATGAAAATAGCTATGGATTTTTGACATTCCATAGCTATTTTTTTATCTGCTTTTGAACTTCTGGTTTGCTTTGTTAGCTCCTTTTGCCTTAAGCAGGTTTTTATATACAATGTATTTAGATGCCGGCACAGTAATTGTTGCATTCGATTTGATAGATTTGAAAGCATTGGCACCAACTGTTTTGTTTGTAAGCGCAGTTGTCTTAACTGTTATATCAGCCAGATTACTACACCCCTCAAATGCAGATTTACCTACCTCTTTTATATTTTTTGATATTGTAACAGAGGTAAGGTGTGTTCTGCGCTTAAAAGCTGAAGCAGCAATTTTATCTACCACGAATTTCTTTCCACCAACTGTTATTTTTTCCGGAATAGTAGTTGTTTTTATATTGCCCTTTGCACTTCCCGTTACTGTGAAAGTAGGTGTCTTACTTTTACTGTTTGTTACTTTGTACTTGAGTCCGTTTACAGTATATGTCTTCTTTGCTCCTAAATTGATTGTGTATGTAAGCTTGAAGGTTCCTGAATATTTACCTGTTCCTATAACTTTGACCGTGTATTTACCAATATTCTTTCTGCCACTGGAATATTCCACATAATAATCAGTGTTGTTCTTAAGTGTGGTTTTACCATACTTAACTGTAACTTTAGGTGTTTTTATTTTACCATCATAATCATATTTGCTGGCAGAAATTTTCACACCACTTTTTGATAAATTTTTGACTTTTACAAAACTAATTGAATACTCTTTTGCGTAACCCTCAACTTTTGATCCTGTTGCCCCATATATTGTTAAGTCTTCGCATGCTTCAAACGCATTTTCGCCTATTGTCTTAACTGAAGCTGGAATTTCAATCACAGACATTCCGTCGCATCCGGAAAACGCATTATGACCTATTGATGAAGCTCCCTCATAGATCTTTATTTTGCTAATAACACTGCAATTAAAAAATGCATTATCACCAATTGTCTTAATATTCTTAGACATCTTAACTGTTGTTATACTGTTACAGCCGGAAAAAGCATCGTCATTGATTGAAGTAACGGAATCAGCAATTGTTACACTTTGGATACATGTGGCACTTGAAAAAGCACTCTGACCTATCGATGTAATACCATTCTTAATTATGACCTTAGATATATCATCACGTCCTGAAAAATAGTTATCATCAATTGCACCTTTTCCGCTAAGTGTCAAAATTCCGTCATCATCGAGAGCCCATTTAATACCATTATCAGTTTCTCCTTCTGTAAGATCTTCTGATTCATACGTATCTGCATATATATTTGATACGTTTAACGGTGCAACGCTATACGGTATTGCAAGAAGCATTGCCATAGATTAAGCTATAATACTTTTCTTTTTCATAAATCTTAACCTCCCGTTTAAATACTATACTATTATATCGGAATAAATGATTAGAAAGTTTATATACAAATAAAAAAAACTATGTTGTAATAACACAGGTTAAAACAACATAGTTTTAAATTATCTGAAGCGTCTTTCAAATTTGGCTCTTGTATCAATACATGTGAGTAAACTCTTGTAGCGTTTGTCTATTTCACCAGGTTCTACAACAACGTCTATAGAAGCAGCCAAATCGTCAATTAGTCTGTCGTTTAATCGTAATCTCATCCCAACAAGTAAGTTCTTCTTTTCTTCGAAGCTCTCTGCATCAAGAAAAGATAACAAATCAGAATTACAATCAACCTTTGTTTCATCTGTTACTTCTTCGCTAACTATATCAATCGTTTGTGTTTCTTCCGGATCAGCTTTTTTCGCTGATACGTCCACAAGTTCAAAGCGGTATTTTTGTGTTACATTGGGATATTTATCATGATCCACTTCACTGATAAACATATCATAAGGTCTTGCATGAACTCCAAAATCATCGTAAAGCTTCTGGTATATAACAAGATTTTCACCTGTTTCGGAATGTTTTGCAACACATACAATCTGATATAATTTGTTTTTAAAGTGTCTGTATATCTGACCTGTCTTTACTTCCCTGTTTTCCATTACATCATTCCTTCTAAGGTTGTACGAATAGCTTTAATGAATTCTTCGCTTGTACATGTCCTTTTATTCTCAAGTGTTGAAAGCAAAGCCAAATCACCTGTCATATCTCCGTTTTCAATTGTTGTGATACAAGCTTTCTCAAGTTTATCAGCAAATACCATAAGTTCGTTGTTTCCATCCAATTCGCCTCTTTTTCTAAGAGCACCTGTCCATGCAAAAATTGTCGCGATTGGGTTTGTAGAAGTCTTTTCTCCTTTTAAATACTTGTAATAATGTCTCTGAACAGTTCCGTGTGCTGCCTCGTATTCATAGTATCCCTGAGGTGATACAAGAACTGATGTCATCATTGATAATGAACCGAATGCTGTGGCTACCATATCACTCATAACGTCACCATCATAGTTCTTACATGCCCAGATATAGCCACCTTCTGAACGGATTACTCTTGCAACTGCGTCATCAATAAGTGTGTAGAAATATTCGATTCCTGCAGCTTCAAATTTTTCTTTGTATTCTTTTTCAAATATTTCTGCAAAAATATCTTTGAATGTGTGATCGTATTTTTTAGAAATTGTATCTTTTGTAGCAAACCAAAGATCCTGCTTTGTATCAAGTGCAAAATTAAAACAGCTTCTTGCAAAGCTTTCGATTGAATCTTCTAAATTGTGCATTCCCTGAAGAATTCCTGCACCCTTAAAGTTATGGATAAGTTCTCTTGTCTCATTACCTGCTTCATCTGTATAGACCAATTCTGCTTTTCCTGCTCCGTGAACTTTAAGTTCAGAAGCTTTATATACATCACCATAAGCATGTCTTGCAATTGTAATTGGTTTCTTCCAGGTCTTTACATATGGCTCTACACCTTTAACAATGATAGGAGCTCTAAATACAGTTCCATCAAGAATTGCTCTGATTGTTCCGTTAGGACTCTTCCACATTTCTTTTAAGTCATATTCTGTCATTCTTGCAGCGTTAGGTGTAATTGTTGCACACTTAACTGCTACACCGTATTTCTTTGTAGCTTCAGCAGAATCAACTGTAACCTGATCATTAGTAGCATTTCTGTTCTCTAATCCCAAGTCATAATATTCTGTCTTTAAGTCTACGAATGGAAGTAGAAGTTCATCTTTAATCATCTTCCATAAGATTCTTGTCATTTCGTCTCCATCCATTTCGACTAATGGAGTTGTCATAGTAATTTTGTTCATTGGCCTGCCTCCGTATTCTATATTTTCAGATTGAATTATACTTTACTTTGATGCTGTTGTAAAGAATTATAAACTAACAATTTTATGTTTAAAGTCTTTTAACAGAATGATTCCCATTTGTTCTGCTTTAACAGGTTTCATAAGCAAAAGCTCTACACCAAGTTTATTTAATTCATTTTTAAATACATCCATAACATATGCACTAATTCCGATTATCATCTGGTTTTTTCCACGTTCTCCACATTTTCTGATTTCGTGGACAGCTTCTATGCCATTCATTCCGGGAAGCATATAATCCATAAATACAATATCATATGAATTCTTATTGTATAACAACAGCCCTTCTTCCCCTGATAAAGCAATATCTACTTCTACTCCATATTCTTCAAGCATATGCTTTGTCATAAAATTATTTATTTCATTATCATCTACCAGCAATACTCTAAGATTATGATATTTCATGGTTGTAATTGATTCTTCAATTGTTACATCACAGATTTCATCATTAATTTCATCAATTTTATTTTTTATGTTTTTTACAAAATATCTCATTGCATCAATATAGGCTGCTTTTTTTTCTTCTGTCAGCTTGTCAGCGGACATATCGTCTAAAAGGTTTGTCATACTGTCAATTGATGTCTTAATAACACAGGACATTTCATAAAATTGTCTCTCATTATTGTACATAAGATGGTCTCCATTCTTCGTATGTTATTGTATGTCCTTACATTATACTACACTCAAATAAATTATGCATATTAAGTGTTCGACATTTTTCTACAAAAAAATTTGTCCAGTATAATCATCGCCACAGTATGCAGCACAAATGTTGTCACGCCGCAGATTATAATAAATAGATATATTTTAAATTTTAGTATTGATATTCCAAACAGATGCTTTGCGATATTTAATGCAAATATCATCATATATGAAAGCATTAAAAACATAATAGTTCTAAGTCTGTCAAAAGGTCTGCATACATCGAGTAGAATAATCATAGCGGCAACTGCTGCCAGAATTGTGCATAATGTAGATGTATCTTCTTTTGATAAATCAAAGAAATATGATAGTATAAGTCCTATAATTACATTTACTATTACACTTATTCCACCAGGTATTGCTTTTTTCAGTACATTAGTCAAAAAGCTTCCATAAACCAGCTCATGATTTGGTTCAAGAGCAAGAATAAAAGATGGAATACCTATTGTCAGCGAACCAATAAGTGTTAACTGAATCGGCTGGAAAGGATATGCACAATTTATAAACAAAAAAATAAATGCCAGTATTGTTGCATATATTGTCTTAGATAAATACAAAACTGCAGATCGTTCAATGTTATTAATTGTTCTTCTTCCCTCAGCAACTATTTTAGGCATTGCTGCAAAATTTGAATCAAGGAGAACTAACTGTGAAGCACATCTTGCAGCATCACTTCCTGATTGCATTGCAATACTACAATCAGCTTCTTTTAACGCCATAACATCATTCGCTCCATCTCCAACCATTGCAACTGTATGATTTTCAGATTTCAACGCCTTTATAAGTTCAAGCTTTTGATTTGGTGATACTCGTCCAAATATAGTATAATCATTTACTATTTCACAGAGTCTTGCATCGTCTTCAATCTTTGATAAATCAATATATTTATCAGAATTATCTACACCTACTTCTCCTGAAATTCTGGATACCGTTTTAGGATTGTCTCCCGAAATAATCTTAATATCTACGCCTTGTTCTTTAAAAAACTTTATTGTAGACTTAGCTTCTTTTCTTATAATATCGCTGATAACAAGCAAAGCATGGGCCTCATTGTTGATAAGTAAGCAAAGAACTCTTTTGCCCTGCTCCTGGTAAAATTCAAGAATGTTCCTGGTATTTTCATCTATATTATTTAAGATAAATTCAGGCGCTCCAAGTGTAACTTCTAATCCGTCATCAAATATTGCACTACTTGATTTTGTCTCAGAAGAAAAAGGAGTAATTTTGTTTACCCTGGATTTATATTCGTCAAATTGTTCAAAATATTTTTTTACTGCTATTGCGGTCTGGTTAGTATCATCTATAGCGAAAATAAATGTTTTCATAAGTCTGTTAAAGTAGTTTTCATCAAGCTCTTTGAGAAATTCTATTTTTTCCAGTCTCATATCTCCGACTGTAATTGTTCCTGTCTTATCGAGACAAATAGTATCAACCCTTGATAAAGTTTCTATGCAAAACATCTCTTTTACCAGTGTGTTATGTCTTGCAAGCCTCATTACGCTTACAGCCAGCACAACACTTGTAAGTAGGACAAGTCCTGATGGAATCATACTGATAACAGCGGCGACTGTCGCTACAACTGTATCTTTAAAACCATTGCCTTCAAGATTAAATTGTTTGACAAAAATCATTATTCCAAGTGGTACTATACAGAAAGAAATTATCCTGATAACAAAGTTAATCGAATTAAGTATCTGTGAATTAGGTTTTTTGATATACTTTGCACTACCTGTAATCTGATTCACGTAATTGTCATGTGCCACATGTACAACTCTTACATATACTTTTCCTGATACTACAAAGCTTCCGGATAAAAGCGTATCCTGCTGTTTCTTTAATATGGAGTCGCTTTCTCCTGTTATAAGACTTTCATTGACAAGACATTCCCCTTCTATAACAACAGCATCTGCCGGAATCTGGTTGCCCGCAGAAAAAATCACAATATCGTCCAGCACCAGTTCCTCTGACGGAACCGTCTGTTCCTGTCCGTCACGCAGAACCGTATTCTTCGGTGCATTCAGAATGCTCAGATTATCCAGTACCTTTTTGGACCGCAGCTCCTGCACAACACCGATCAGAGTATTGGAAATAATAACCGGCAGAAAGGTCAGATCACGGAAAGAACCCACCAGAATCACTACAACAG
>JBGVIE010000023.1:0-16956 GCA_045122895.1 Lachnospiraceae bacterium | reverse complement strand
TGCAATTCATCAATTGCTTTTCGTACTTTTTTCTTTGTATTTTCACTTACATTCGGATAATTATTTAAAACCTTGGAAACTGTGGATATTGCAACGCCTGCGTAATCGGCTACCTCCTTAATTGTTACCATCTCTATACTCCTGCAATATTATAATTTATCCATGAAACGTGCCTGTCCTTTAGAATTGTTTCCAGGATTTCTCTTTTCTGTTTCAGCAGGCTTCGGTCTTGCAATAACTCCGGTCAATCCGTTTGAAAGACTTCCTTTGCAAGCCTTACAAAATCTTCCTGTCTTAATTGGTGCACCACAGTTTTCACATTCCATGGCAACCACTGAACTTTCAGAAAACTCCAATCTTTCTTCACGAACCCACTGTTTAATCTGGCTTACAGACACATCATTTTCTTCTGCCACTTCGTTGATTCCCGCATCTTTATGGTCTCTTATATATTCTCTTACTTCAAAGAATTTTTCCTCCAATGCTTTGGCGCATGCCTCACAGATTGGTCTTCCACTTCCCATATAATTAAACAATTTCCCACAACTTCTGCAATTCGTTACTTCCATACCTTTTCCTCCTAATTCACTCCGCTAGTACACAGACAGATAAAATATACTTCTTTTACGCCATCCCCCTTTAATATTCTGGCTACAGCATCTATTGTACTGCCTGTAGTATATATATCGTCAACCAGTACGATACCTTTACATTTTACAATATCTTTGTTGATTTTAAAAGCGTTTTCTACATTTTTCTTACGTTCTGACTTATCCATTTCCTTCTGTGGTCTTGTGTTTTTTGTTCTTATAAGCAGTTTATCATCAACAGGAATACAAAGTTCTCTTCCCATTACTTTCGCAATAACTGCCGCCTGATTATAACCGCGCTTTATCTCTTTTTTCTTATGAAGAGGTACCGGCACAATCAAATCACATCCCATATTTCTAATCTCCTCACCCAGATGTCTGGCAAGCATATAGCCATAAAAATCTCCATACTCTTTTTTTCCGGCATACTTGAACCTGTAAATCGATTTACGAATATCCTCATTATACAAAAACAGACTTCTTCCATAATCATAAACATGTTGGTTCTTCACGCAGTCAAAGCAATATTCTATCGTTTCATCCTCAACATTTTTCCCGCACTTCATGCACCTCGGTTCTTTAATAAGCTTTAGTCCGGACTCGCAGGCCGCACAGGATAATTTACCTGAAAAATTTAATTTTTTCTGACAAACCGGACAGGTTCTGGGATATAAAAGCCCTAATAAATCCAATCTTTTCCCCAATTATATATTCCCTTCCTCATACATATCCACAATCTTGTATTCAAGACCTGAATATCTCTTTTGCTCACTTTCATTTGCTACCATCATATCAAAGGTATCATCACTTCCAACTATACATGCGCATTTTTTTGCCCTTGTAACCGCTGTATAAAGCAGGTTCCTGTTCATAAGCGGCCGCGGTCCCGTAAGCAGTGGAATGATTACCGCTGGATACTCGCTACCCTGCGACTTATGAATCGTTGTCGCATAAGCAAGCTCAAGCTCGTCTAACTGTTTAAATGTGTATGTAACCATCCTGTGTTCATCATACTCCACCTCCAGCGTTTCCGCGTATGTATTTATATTCTTTATGATGCCTGTATCACCATTAAAAACACCCATTCCCGAAGCGGTTGCAAGATTATATCTGTTTCTGATTTCCCACTCAAGCTGATAATCATTTTTTATCTGCATAACCTTGTCGCCCTCTCTAAAAATACCTGATGATGTCTCTTTTTCTCTTTTCTTTTCAGATGGCGGATTTAAGTACTCCTGCAAAATAGTGTTGAGCCTCTCCACTCCGAGAAGCCCTTTTCTCATAGGTGTCAGCACCTGTATCTCCTGCATGGAAGCGTTCACGTATTTTGGCAGTTTATCACGAATAAGAGTAAGTGCAACACTTATTATCACATCTGCATCATTACGCTTCATAAACAGAAAATCCTTCATGGAATTATCAAGCATAACCTTCTGTCCTTTGTTAATTTTGTGAGCATTTACAACAATGCCGCTTTCTCCTGCCTGTCTGAAAATCTTAGTAAGTCTGACTGTTTTGAATCTGTCCGAATGAATAACATCTCTTAGAATATTTCCCGGTCCCACACTTGGAAGCTGGTTCACATCACCCACGAGGATAAGTCTTGTTCCAGGTATAATCGCCTTGAGCAGTGCATCCATCAAAAACATATCTACCATAGACATCTCATCGATTATGATTACATCAGCCTCAAGAGGATTTTGCTCATTCCTTTCAAAACGTCCCTTTGTCTCAGCATCAGGAGCCCCGGACACTTCAAGCATTCTGTGAATAGTCTGCGCCTCATAACCTGTGGCCTCAGTCATTCTCTTTGCTGCCCTTCCTGTAGGTGCTGCCAAAAGTATATCCATCTCCTCTGATTCAAAAAACTTTATAATAGTGTTTATTGTTGTTGTTTTACCGGTACCCGGTCCACCCGTTACCACTAAAAGTCCATTTAGTGTCGATTCAAGAACCGCCTCCCTTTGAATAGGATCAAGCTCTATCTCTTCATTTTTTTCTATTTTTTCAAGTCTATGCATAACCTGCGCCTCATCAGCACCCATACGGACATTCAGTCTTTTTAACATAGCCGCGATATTGAGCTCCATATAATAAAGTGAAGCTGCATACACAACTCTTCCTTCTTTTTCATATTCTTTAACTACAACCTTCTTCTCAAGCTGAAGATCCATAAGGAATTTCTCTACTGCCTCAATGGACACAGAAAGCAGCTGTGAAGTATTATCTATCAGTGTCTTTTCAGGCAAAAATACATGACCGTTACCTGTCGCATTCTGCAAAACATACACGATTCCACTCTTTATTCTAAAATCAGAATCACTGCTTATCCCCACCCGTCTTGCTATCTCATCTGCTATTTTAAAACCTACACCATCTATATCGTCCGCCATTCTGTACGGATTCTCTCTGATAACATTGTAGATTTCAGCACCGTACCTGTTATATATTTTGATAGCCAGATTCAGGGATATACCGTAACCTGACAGGAAAATCATAGCTTTCCGCATATCTTTTTTCGCTTCAACCTGCGCTGATATTTCCATTGCTTTTTTCTGGCTTATACCTTTAATCTCTGCAAGTCTTTCCGGTTCTTCCTCTATTATTCTAAAAGTATCCTCGCCAAATTTACGAACAATCTTTTCAGCCATAACAGCACCTATTCCCTTTATGGCTCCAGAGCCCAGATATCTGGTGATAGACAATAAATCCTCAGGCTCTTTCTCAATAAGCTCACTTACCTTAAACTGTTCGCCGTACATAGTGTGTTCGGTATATTCGCCGTGCAATTCGACACACTCACCCTCAACAATATAAGAAAAAGTGCCGACACCTGTTATCTCTTCCCCGTCACACATAACGCTAAAAACCGTGTAACCATTGTCTTCGTTTCTATATACAATTTTCTCTATATACCCATTAAGTGTTATCACTTCTATACCTCACCTTTACTAAAACGCATTAGAAAGCCCTTCTAAAGCAACTGCATTAGAAGGGCTGATATTCTACTCGGAAATATTGTAATTTCTCTTCATCTGTTCATATAGCGTCTGTGCAAGCCCAAGTCCACCATTTTCCGCACTGGAATCCGCATACTGCCTTGTAAGTGATTCCTTCGCGTAATCCATAAGTTGAACCGATGCTTTATCTGATTCTTCACTTTCCGGAACCATCTTCTGCATAGCCTTAAACATCTGTTCTGTAAAATATGCTTCAAACTGCTTGCAGACATCCATAAGCTCCTCGTCCGTAGCCTTTGACAAGTCACCATTTAATTTGCTCTCAAGCTCTTTTGCGCTGTCTGTTTTGTCATCCACTGTAAGATTGCTGTACGCATCCATAAGCGAACCTGCATAATTATCTATCGATATACTCATAAGCGCCTCCCATTATCTCTTAAGCTGATTAGCCTGACTCAGCATATCATCAGCCGCCTGTATAGCCTTAGAGTTCATCTCGTAAGCTCTCTGTGCAACAATCAGATTGACCATCTCATCTACAACCTGAACATTGGAAGATTCTATGTACCCCTGTCTGATTTTGCTCTTTGTAAGAGAATCATCCATACTCTCAGATGCCGCCATACCTGACGCTTCTGTCTCCTTATAGAGACTTCCTCCAAGCTTTTCAAGTCCTGCCGGATTGACAAACTGTGACAATCCAATCTTCGCTCCCATAGTCTGCAGATTATTCTGCTCATCCGGATAACATATATTGCCTCTTACATCTATGGTAACCTTAGACGCATCGATACCCTCTTCAAGAACGATTGCCGAACCATTCTCGTCAAGAACCGGAAGCCCCTGGGAATTGGTAAGTGTTACACCGTCCACTCCATTTGCCCAAACAAAATTACCATTTCTTGTATAATAAGTCTCACCGTCTTCACCGCGAACAGAAAAGAATCCCTTTCCATCTATGGCAAAATCAGTATCTTTACTGGTTTCATTAAGATTACCCTGATCAAAAACAGATGTAATCGATGAGTTCCTTACACCAAGACCAACCTGCGCACCAATCGGTTTAGTCTCACCATTTGCACTTGTAGTCTTCGACTGTACTGTCTGGTAAAGCAGCGATTTAAACTCAACTGTCTCTTTTTTGTAACCTGTTGTATTAACATTGGCCAGGTTATTCGATATTGTATCAACATTTGTCTGCTGCGCAATCATTCCTGATGCAGCCGACCATAACGCTCTCATCATATAGTCTCACCTGTTATACCTTTCCGACTTCATTAACCGACTTCTCAAGCATACTGTCCATAGACTGAACTATCTTCTGGTTACTCTCATATGCTCTTGAAATAGTTATCATCTCTACCATCTGCGATACAACATTGACATTCGACGCTTCTAGATATCCCTGATTTACCTTTCCCGTAAATCCTGTTTCACTGGCACCGTCAACTGCCTTGTACATATTCTCGCCATATTTCTCCAGATAGTTATAATCTTCAAAATCCACCATCTTAATAGTGTCAACATATTCATCATCTGCATAAATCTGTCCAAGCGCATTCACTTTGACATCTGATGCATTAGTCGGAATGTAAATGTTGCCCCCTTCCCCCTGAACGTAGTCGCCGTCCTTTGTTCTGAGTGCACCTTCCACATCTATTGTAAAACTACCATCCCTGGTATACATTATGCTTTCCTCACCACGCTTGTTGGTGAAAGCAATAGAGAAAAATCCATTTCCCTCTATCGCCAAATCGTAGGTATTACCGGTTTCCCTGAAAGAACCTTGAGAATAATCTGTATAATTCTCTCCAATCTTTACGCCAAGGCTCATGTTGCCGACACCTCTTCTTATATATCCCTCTGAGCTGTCTTTTACTTTGACCATAAGCATTTCCTTAAATGATTTGGATGTAGCTCCTTCGCTTTTGTAACCGGTCGTGTCTGAATTGGCAAGGTTATTAGTAATAGTATCCAGCCTGTACTGCTGATTAATCATACCAGTATACGCTGTGTACAATCCTCTAACCATAGGTACTCCTTTCCGGAAAAATCACCTAATTAGTCAATCCCATGCTCACTAAGGAATTCGATAAATTTACCTGTTCCAATGGCAACTGCTGTCATAGGGTCTTCCGCTGTCATAGTATTAATTCCTGTCTTCTCTTCGATAAGTTCTTCAAGTCCCTGAAGTAATGCGCCACCACCTGTAAGCACAATACCTCTGTCAGCGATATCTGCTGCAAGTTCCGGTGGTGTCTTCTCAAGAACACTGTGAACTGCTTCAACAATCTGAGAAGTAGCTTCTTTAAGAGCTTCTTCAGTCTCTTCGGATGTAACTGTAATAGTCTTTGGAAGACCTGTAACAAGGTTACGTCCTCTGACATCCATTGTCTTAACTTCCGGTCTCTTGAATGCAGAACCGATCTGAATCTTAATCTCTTCTGCCGTTCTTTCACCGATCAATAAATTATGCTTCTTTCTCATATATCTGACGATAGCTTCATCAAAATCATCACCTGCAATCTTAACAGATGTACTTACAACTGTTCCTCCAAGTGAGATAACAGCGATATCTGTTGTACCACCACCGATATCAACGATCATATTTCCACATGGTCTTGTAATATCAATACCTGCACCGATTGCTGCAGCAATTGGCTCCTCAATAATAGACACCTCTCTTGCCCCTGCGAGGAATGTTGCATCCTTAACCGCCTTCTTCTCAACCTCTGTCACTCCACTAGGCACACAAACGCTGATTCTAGGTCTCTTAAGAATCCTCTTGCCCATCGCCTTCTGAATAAAGTGCTTGAGCATCTTCTCTGTAACTGTATAATCAGAAATAACACCCTGTCTAAGTGGTCTTACCGCCACAATATTACCAGGTGTTCTACCAATCATAAGTCTTGCTTCCTCGCCTATTGCCTTGATTTTGTTCGTATCACGATCAAAAGCTACTACTGACGGTTCCTTAAGCACAACGCCTTTTCCCTTTATATATACAAGAATACTTGCTGTTCCTAAATCAATTCCTATATCTGTTGTTAACATGATATTCTCCTTCCTACATATCTTATTACTTATCTATTGTTATAAAAAATCTTCATTCTAAACATAGGCACTCTAAAAAAGCGTCTACCTTAACACATTATATACAATATCTCTGAAATATGGAAGAACTTTTTTATTGATTTAGAAATATTTTTGAATAAGCTCCTACATATTTTATCGGCATGGTTAGTAAAAATAATTATACTTTAACGCAATTAAAAAGGAGTCACAGTCTTATCAACCATAACTCCTGCTTTATATACTATTATATTCGGCTCTGAACAGTTGCTATATTTTAAAGAATTCCATACTTTCATCTAACTTAACTGCCAGTTCAGTAAGTTCTTTTGCCGTATTTGCCATCACACTCATGGTAGCATCAAGCTCCTGCATAGACGCTGTTGTTTCCTGTGCTGAGGCTGCATTCTCTTCTGATATTGCAGATAAATTTGATACCACCTCATCAATCTGGACTCTGGCTTTATTACATGCGCCTGTGTTATCTTTTATAATATCTGTCTCTGATTTTGATTTTTCAATTCCGTCGTTCAACTGTTCAAAGCTGTCTCTTGTATTTCCAAGCTTAGACAACTGTTCATCCACAAGTCTGTTGGCTTCATTTATAGCTTCAACAGTTTTTTCTGCTTCATCTTTCAATTCGTTGATAATACCCTGTATATCCTTTGCCGTTCCATCAGACTGTGATGACAACTGTTGAATCTCTGATGCTACAACTGCAAAGCCTCTTCCGGCTTCTCCTGCTCTCGCAGACTCTATGGAAGCATTGAGTGATAACAGGTTTGTCTGACTGGCTATGCTTGTAATCAGTTCTGTAGCAGTGCTTATCCTCTGTATTGCTTCATTGGTATGACTGAACTGTTCCTCTATTCTCTTTATCGCTTCTATAGTCTTGTTGTTAGATTCTGTAAGCTCATCAATAGTTTTGGAAGAGTTGTTACTTGAACCCATCATCAAATCAGATGTCTCAGTCAATGTTCCGATATTTTCAGTTATTCTCTCAATAGATTCACCCAGGTTACCAATCTCTATAGATGCCTTTTGAACATCTTCTGCCTGGCAGAGTGCTCCGTTTGATACATCCTGAACTGCTGAGCTGATATCATCTGCCACTCTGCTTGACTGTTCAGCCATTGTATCAAGTTCTTTTCCTACTCTGTTTATGTTGTCTGACGCTTCATGTAATCCCTTAACTATTTCAATTAATGTCTGTGACAGCGTCGATACAGCTCTTACCATATCACCTATCTCATCACTTCTTCCAAGAATCTTCTCCGGTATATCCAGTGACAGATTACCCTGACCAAGTAGATGCATCTGCTTTTCAGCTGTTTTAACCGCAGAAGCAATTCTTCTGGCTGTAATTATTGTGGTTATCGTAGCAACAATTATACATATAATAATTATCGTACAAAAACCTGCTACTCTGGCATAAACAAATGAATTAACTTCACTTAACGGTTCACCTGCAAATACTGCTCCAACCACTTCTCCATCAGTACCATATATAGGCACATATGCTACCACATAATCTTCACCATTAATTATCAGATCTGATGATACATATGTATTCCCACTCTTAACAGTATCCCACACCTTATCTGATATATCAGTACCTATAACAGCCTTACCATCACTCTCTTTAAGCGTGGTCGCCATTCTCGTCTTACCAAAGCAAAGAGTCACGTCTGCTTCCTGTTTTCCTATGAATGATTTCATAGCGTCAGAGTTCTCCGTTATATTGTAATCACCTTTGTAAAGATTATCCCCCTCTATACGATACTCTCCATCCATATTGTCATACGCACCACGTACTGCCGATGCCAGATATTCCATAGCATCCTCTGACCTCTCCATAAGTCCGTCTTTCATCGCAATTCCGCCAAAAGCTACCAAAATCAGGCAACCTACCAATAGTGGAGCTATACCCATCATAACAAGTCTCATCATAATTCCTTTTTTTCTCTTCATAGGCTCATCCATCCCTCTTTCATTTTCTTTAGTTATTAAGTCATCATGGTAGATATATTTTACAACATTATTGCTATATTTTCAATATATTTTTGAGTATTTTGTATAATTTAACAAACTATTATTGATGTTTTTATGCATTTTGCATACTTTTTCTCCACTATTTTGATATATATACTTGATTATTCTTGTAAAAAAAGTAAGTGTTCAGAGCCAATGAAAAATTTTTTTTGCGGAATTGCGAAATATTTACAAAAAGTACATTATTTGTTCATACTTTGTTCATAACCCTTGATTACTATATAGGAGTACTGTTAGTACAAGTATATTCAATCACCCTATCTATTGAATATACCGTTTTTCATACTCTTACCGGCCAGTTAATTCTGGCCGGTACCCCAAAAAGAATTAATTTATATATCAACTGATGAATCTGATGTATGAATTAATTCTTTTTTTGCAACTGTTCAGAGCCAAGCAGATTTTTACAGTTACCTTTTTTTATTCTATTTTTCAAACTTAGTTCATATCTTGTAAAAAGACATTTCAGGATTTGCCCATATGAGAGATTATATTGAAGAGCGTGCAATAAGCATCGCAAATTATATGATAGAGCAGGGAGCTACAGTCAGACAGGCAGCAAAAGAATTCGGTATAAGCAAAAGCACCGTCCACAAAGACTGTCAGCAAAGACTTCTATTCATTAATCCGGCATTGGCTAAAGAGGTACGAAAAGTACTGGAAAAAAACAAGGCCGAGCGCCACATACGCGGCGGCATGGCCACAAGAGAAAAATATATACATAACAAACAAAACGCATAAAAAGGGGGATGCCCGGTATTGCTACCGGGCAGAGTTATGAAAATGTTAAGTTGCTGTGCCTTATTTAATAGCACGTGTTTATAATAATCTACAATTGTGTTTAAAATGTGTTTAAAAAATAAAAACATTATAACTGTTAATAAGATAATATTTCGTATCCGTCTTCTGTCACAAGCACCATAACTTCCCACTGTGCTGATGGCGATCCATCATCTGTGTAAACAGTCCAGTCATTCTCTTCATCTACAAAGACTTCACTGTCACCCATATTTACCATAGGTTCAATTGTAAAAATCATTCCGGGAGCTAGTACCATTCCCGTACCTTTTTTACCAATATGGCTAACCCATGGGTCTTCATGGAATTCAAGTCCTATACCATGACCACCTATATCTACAACAACACTATATCCATTCGCCCTTGCATGATCATTAATCGCCTGTCCGATATCGCCAAGAAATCCCCAAGGTTTGACTTGTTCCAGACCTTTTTGCACACATTCCTTTGTAACATCCACAAGTCTTTTAAGCTCCTCATGTATTTCTCCTATGCAGAACATTCTCGATGAATCAGAAAAATATCCGTGCAAATTAGTTGAACAGTCAACATTCACAATATCTCCTTCTTCAAGAATGTCTTCTTCCGACGGAATTCCATGACACACCTGGTCATTGATTGATGTACATACACTCTTTGGAAAACCTTCATATCCAAGTGGTGCCGGTATACCACCCATCTGAGTAGTCTTCTCATACACCATCTTATCAATCTCTTCCGTAGACATTCCTGCTTTGATATTCTCTCCCACATAATCAAGAACAGCAATGTTTACCTTTGCACTCTCTTTGATTTTCTCAATCTGCTGCGGTGTCTTTATTATTTTTCTGTCAGGAATAATATGTCCCTGTCTTTCGAGTATTATAAGCTTATCATCAAATGCCGAATGACACTGTTTATACTTCCTTCCACTGCCACACCAGCAGCTGTCATTTCTTCCTAATTTTTCCATAATCAAATATTTCCTTTCTCTAGGTCCCAGATAAGTATAGCACAATTATTTTTTATGTGTTACATTATAAAAGAAAAAATTTTACAAACGACGCAAGGCGTCAGCAGAATGGAGATTAATATGATTAAAAAAATAACCACTTTTGCCTGTTGTCTGTTACTTTGTACGCTTCTTTTTCTCTTCGTAAGCGAGTATCTTCACAAACCGGATTCCAGCGCCCTTGAGACACCAAGTGAAACCACGACCGCAAAAACAAAGAGTACAAAAGATGCTTTCAGCGAATTAAAGCCCTTCCTTTCAGATAACAAAAAAGTAACCTACGATTTTCTAATGTGGATTAAAGAAAATATGAACGACAATATTTTTGATGATTTAGAATCGTATTTTTGTATGTCACACAATTCAAACGATTTCTGGTACGACTACACCGGAATGAGTTTTAACGTGCTTTATGATTTTTACAAAGGAGTAATCGACAAAGACACTGCTACATTTTCAAACGGGAAAGAAGAGATTTCCCTTGGTTTTGCCGGAGATTTGTGTTTGAGCGAAGGATTCGATACCTGCAATTTTCTCGAGGAACATAATAACGATTTAAGCCAGGGTATAGCTAATGGGCTTATTAATGTTACGAACAATTTTGATATTTTTATGCTTAATAATGAATTTACATATAGCAACAGGGGCGAAGCGCTGGAAGGCAAGTATTACACTTTCAGGGCTAAACCCGAACGTATCGAGATTATAAAAGAGCTTGGCACGGATATCGTATCATTGTCAAATAATCATGTATATGATTTCGGACCTGATGCATTTTTTGATACTCTTGACACACTAAAGAAGGCTGACATTCCTTATGTGGGAGCAGGTGCAGATATTGAAGAGGCAAAAAAACCCCAGTTTTTCTATATTAACGGAATTAAGATTGGTTTTGTTGCGGCAAACCGTTCAGAGAAATATATCTTTACCCCCGAAGCGACTAAGGATTCGCCTGGTGTTCTTAGAACTTATGATTCAGCCGAGTACTTAAAGGTAATTAAAAAAGCAAAAAAAGAATGTGATTATCTCGTTGCATACGTTCATTGGGGAACGGAAGACAGCAACGTAGTTGCAGATTATCAGAAAGAAATGGGACGGGAATATATTGATGCCGGTGCCGATGCTATCGTCGGAGGTCACCCACATACCCTCCAGGGAGTTGAGTATTATAAAGGTCATCCTATCGCATACAGTCTGGGGGATTTCTGGTTTAACAACTTAACTGATGAGACCGGAGTCCTGGACATTACAATTGACAGTTCCGGTTTCAAGAGGATGTCCTTTGTTACATGCTTTAGAACAGGTGGTGTTACATCTCTTGTAAAAGACAAAAAAGAAAGACGACGCATTCTTGACTATCTTCTTAGTATTTCGTTTGATGTAGATATCAAAGACGACGGAGAGATTGTAGTACAATAACACTCGGCGTTATTGCCGGCGAGATAAAAAGGCTATCGCACATACGCGATAGCCTTTTTTTCTTTGATATTTATTCTGCTGAACTCGTCTCTTCTGAAGTTGCCTCTGCTGAAGTTGTCTCCGGATCATCTACAACATTTGTGTTGTTACATACCCATTCGACTACCTTGTAGTAAAGGATATTCTTCATAATATCGTCTTTGTTGTATTTCTCCTCGAATTCAGCTTTATCTTTTAAGCTGTAAGTCTCGATGTAGTAGTTTGCTTCTTTTTCGTACTCTTCGTCTGTAACCTCAATATTTTCTTTTTTAGCAATCTCTTCTGCTATCATCTGCTCCTTAAGGTTTGACATAGCTTCAAGCTTAAGCGTTTCTTCAAACTCTTCATATGTCTGACCATTTTCCTCAATATATTCCTTAAGCTCTTTATCTGTCTGAGACTTTACAAAGTTTTCGTAATATTCGACACCATTCTGGATTAACTTGTCTAACTCTTCCTTTGAAAATACTACTACACAGCTTGATACATAATCAGACCATACTGCGCTATATTTTGCTGAAAGAATCATCTGATTTTTTACATAATCTTTAAGTTCTTTAACTGTTGATACTTCGTACTGCTTTTTTAAGTTAGCTGCTACGAATTCATCTGTAAGTTCAGGCATTACAGAATTAACTGTAACTGTGAATACAACTGCTTTTCCTGCAAGGTCTGGATTGTTATCATATGGGTCAGGGAATGTAAGATTTAAATCAACTGTATCTCCAATCTTAACACCAACTAATCCTTCTGCAAATCCTTTAATATATGTGCTGTTGGCAATATCAAGTGTCTGTCCCTGTGCTGTTCCTCCTTCAAATGCCTCTCCATCAAGCTTTCCAACATAATCAATATTAACTATGCTCTTATCTGTAACCTTACCTTCCTTGACCGGATATTGTGATAAAATACTGTTTACCGAGCTGTCAACTGATGTATCTGCTATAGTTACCTTTGACTTGTATACTTCAAGTCCCTTATATTCAGCAAGTTCAGTTACCTTTGCATCACCTTCTGCTACTGAATCCTTAGGATTGCTTCCCGGCACTGTAGTCTCCTGCTCTGATGCACTTGTTGTCTCAGTATTGTCTTTTTTCGAATCCTTCTTCTTACATGCTACTGTAGAAAATGCCATAACCACACACATTCCTATTAATAATAATCTCTTTCTCATATTAATACCTTTCCTCTATATTATAATTAAATATAATTCACATACCTGTTCAGAGCCCACCTCAAAACAGCTACAAACTCATTTATACCACAACAGAAGAAAAAAGTAAAATTATTTAGGCAATTTCACAAATTTTTCACATTTATCAGTTTTCGAGGTTGGCTCTGAACAGATACCACATATTATTACTAATTAATTCGTCCTACTCTGTGTACTTTTATCATATTAGTCGTTCCCGAAATACCAAGTGGGACTCCTGCCGTTATTACAGCTATGTCATCAAGTTTCATATATCCTTTGTCACTTATGAGTTTTACAGCATTTTCAAAAAGTTCAAATGTATCCTGCTGTTCATCTATAAGCACAGGCGTCACACCCCATGACATATTGAGCTGTCTGCAGACATTTGGATATGTTGAACATCCAAAAATATCACATTCCGGACGATATCTTGAAATCATCCTTGCTGTTCTTCCTGATTTCGTTACCGTAATGATTCCCGATGCATTAAGGTCATGTGCAGTTGTACATGTTGCATGGGATATTGCGTCAGTCACATCCGGGTTTGACTTTCGCTCTATCTGTCTGAAACGTTTCTCGTAATCTACATCCTGCTCTGTTCTCTCTGCAATTCTGACCATAGTCTTAAGTGCTTCAACCGGATAATCACCTGCCGCAGTCTCACCTGATAACATAATTGCTGACGTTCCATCATAAATAGCATTGGCAACGTCGGTTGTCTCTGCTCGTGTCGGTCTTTTATTCTTCATCATAGAATCAAGCATCTGTGTTGCAGTAATTACCTGCTTACCGGCATTGTAGACTTTTTTGATAATCATCTTCTGGATAACAGGAACCTCTTCACCCGGAATCTCAACTCCCATATCACCTCTTGCCACCATAATTCCATCAGATACCTGAATGATTTCATCTATATGTTCAACACCCTGAAGATTCTCAATTTTTGCAATTATATTGATAGAATTACAGTTATGTTCTTCAAGAATTCTTCTTATCTGAAGCACATCTCCGGCGGTTCTTACGAATGACGCTGCAATGAAATCAAATCCATTTTCAATACCAAAAATAATATCTTCTCTGTCTTTTTCACTTATATACGGCATCGAAATCTCTACATCAGGAACATTTATCCCCTTATTATTTGAAACATATCCGCCCGTAATAACTTCACACTTAATATCTGTGTTGTCTAAAATCTCTTTTACTTCAAGTTCAATCAAACCGTCATCTATAAGAATGGTGTCACCAGCCTTGATATCATCGACAAGCCCTTCATATGTTATACTTACAATCTCGTCAGTTCCATCCACATCCCTTGTTGTAAGTGTAAATCTCTTACCATTTTCCAATAAAACTTTTCCACTGACAAACTGTCTCACTCTAATCTCAGGTCCCTTTGTATCAAGCAACGCCGCAATCGGTTTGCCTGCTTCTTCACGCAGTTGTCTAAGTGTCTCAAGTCTGCCAAGATGAATACTGTGGTCCCCATGTGAAAAATTGAATCTTGCAACATCCATTCCACAATTAACCAATTCCCTGAATACTTCTATGTTGTCCGTTGCCGGTCCTAATGTACATACTATTTTTGTTTTTCTCATATACTAATCTCCATTCCGCTATAACATATATTGGTGTAACTGTTCACGAACGCGAGCACTCGTCACATTTAACTGCAAAATATGCCTGGCTCTGAACAGTTACATATTGGTATTATATACAAAGAAAGGTAATTTATCAAAGAAAAATTTTCTTGACTTATTATGTTGTAAATTGTAAACTAAAATAGTAATGATTATTATTTTGGGAGGTGACATCTTATTTTGAAAACAACAAAATACAGTAGACAGCGAGAAGCTATTCTGGCTAATTTAAGAAATCGTTATGATCACCCGACAGCAGATATGATTTATACTGATTTAAGAAAAGATTTTCCTACCATAAGTCTCGGGACAGTATATCGAAATCTGTCGAAGCTTGTAGCTGACGGAACTATTATCAAAGTTGAATGTGGCGATAGTGTCGACCATTTCGATGGTAATCCCCTTCCACATTATCATTTTATATGTAAGAGTTGTAATCAGTTATCAGACTTAGAGCTTATCAATCTCGATTTTATAAACGAGCTGGCTGACAAGGTTTTTCCCGGCAAGATAGACGGTAGCGCAACATATTTCTATGGAACATGTAAGAAATGTTTAAATCAAAAATAACTATTGACATCATAAAAAACCTGTGATAACATAAAACAGTAATGATTACTAGTTTTAATAACTAAACAAGTTAATTATCGCGATAATGCGAAAGAATGGAGGATATAATAATGAGTAAATTTGTATGTAAAGTATGTGGTTATGTTTATGAAGGAACTGAAGCACCGGCAGAATGTCCAGTATGTCACGCAGGCGCTGACAAATTCGAAGAGCAGACAGGTGAATTAACATGGGCTGCCGAGCATGTTGTAGGCGTGGCACAGGATGCTGCAGTAAGCGAAGATATCAAGGAAGATCTTCGTGCAAACTTCAACGGAGAATGTACAGAAGTAGGTATGTATCTTGCAATGGCAAGAGTAGCTTATAGAGAAGGATATCCAGAAGTTGGATCTTACTACGAAAAAGCAGCTTGGGAAGAAGCTGAACACGCAGCTAAATTCGCTGAATTATTAGGTGAAGTTGTAACAACAAGCACAAAGAAGAACCTTCAGTTAAGAGTAGATGCTGAAAACGGAGCAACAGCAGGTAAGACAGACTTAGCAGTAAGAGCAAAGAAAGCAAACTTAGATGCAATCCATGACACTGTTCATGAGATGGCTCGTGACGAAGCTCGCCACGGCAAAGCATTCGAAGGATTATTAAAGAGATACTTTGCGTAAGCTACAAGCCATGCAAAATGGTAAAAATAACGCCCTACAAGTTTACTTGTAAGGGCGTTTGTTTTTGCCATTTTATAGGGCGACAGCCCGACAGCGAAAAGAAGCGTAGCGGATTTGAGCTGGCATGGCTTGTAAAATTTTTCTATTGCAAATATGCATACTATGGTATATACTTAATAATGATTCTAAATGATTTCTATATATCTGCCGTATCGGCTGTGAAATCCTTTATTTTCAAAATACAATACGCAAGGAGGAATGCTATGCTTACGGAGTTAGGCAAGGATGTTTCCAGGGCTGATATTAAGGCACAGTATGATGGGCATGCGAAAAATCTAGTCAAGTACAAGCCAATTTTAGCCAGGATACTAAAAAACACAACAGAGGAGTTTGCTTCTTATGATGTGGAGACAATTGAAACATTCATAGAGCAAAATGTGAAGGTGTCACAGGTTGAGGTTGACCCGGGTGGCAAAAAGCTATTCGGCAAAGATACGGAAAGCAATATTCCTGATGAAGGAAAAGTTTATTTTGATATTCTATTTGATGCATACAAACCAGACATACCGGATGACAAGGTCATAGTAGATGTAGAAGCGCAGAAGAAATATGATCCGGGTTACGATTTGGTGCCAAGAGGTATTTTTTATTGTGCAAGGATTTTGTCACAGGAATACAACGTAGAATTTAATGCAAAGGACTACAGCAGAATTAAGAAGGTCTACTCCATATGGATATGCAAGGATGTACCGGACAAGTATGCCAACACAATTACTTCATATAGCATAAAAGAAAATGATATGTACGGAGAATTTACAGGTGAAACTTACTATGATTTGGTAAATGTTGTAATGATACGTCTTGGTAGCGAAGATATCGCCAGTGATAATGAATTAATTGGTTTGCTAAAAGCGTTGTTAAGTGATAAGATGGGAGGAGATGAGAAAATCGAGATTCTTGAAAATGATTAT
>JBGVIE010000022.1:0-36159 GCA_045122895.1 Lachnospiraceae bacterium | reverse complement strand
CCTCCAGCATCTGTATACTATCCTGCTATGCTATACGAAGCTGCCAAGGAAGCTGCCTAATTGGAGACTGTCACTGGGGAGAATCTATCTTCCTCTAACCATGGATATCAGTTCATTATAAAAGTCTTAGATTTTTGTCTTCACAACTGAACCACTATATAATAAATCTTTCATATTTTTTTCCTTTAATCCTTTCGGATACAAATTCTTCATTTGGCTTTAATAGAAGTATTACACCTGTGAAATTTTTATAGAAATCTTCTATTTCTATTCTAACTAAATCTTTTGCCGGATCACCTATCACCACATATTTATCTGTAATTTTAAATATAACCACAAAATGCGACAATCCTTCTTTCGTAATCACACTCGCTATTGCTGGCAGCGTGTATGCACTCTTAAATCCCTCTTTGTCAACCCTAACAGCCTTCGACACAAATCCGAGTCGTTCTGCACATATACTTAAACCCAGTAAATTGGTTCCTTTTATGTCAGTCCCCATTATATCTCGTAACTTTGTAATTGTAGTTTCCTTCTTATAATGTAGGCATACCATTGCCAGACATGCTGCTGCACAATCAGTAGAATCCTGCTGTTTTACAAATGAATATCTCATACTCTTATCTTATCCTCTCCACTAATATTAAGCTATCGACATATTATTTTTTCAACTGATAATTCTAATGATATTTTTAGTAGTAATTCTTTTATACCAAACCTTCTAACCATGCTCTCAAAACACTCTTTATCCAATGTTATTCAACAATTCTCATTATTTTAGTTTTATGTCGACCATTACAAAAAGACATTATATATATATATATATATATTGTCAAGCATATATGGTAGAAACAACTATGAACAAATTATGTAAAACTTCACTTTTATTATCCGGCTCAATTTATCATTATTATCCGATAAAGTTGAAGCGCATAATAAAAAAACAACAAAGAATAAGGTCTTTAGCAAAGCCCAAGACCTTATTCTTCATTAATATCATCAATTGTAATCTTACTGGTATGAGGTATCGGTTTCCACTCAACCTTCATAAACAGAGCTGCAATTTTTGCATATCGCTCAATAACATCATACATAGGAAAAAGCAGGCAGTACCATACCTTTCTCCAGAAACTGATTCTCATAGTACGCTTTCTCTCGATAATAAACAAATATGCTCCTATCCATAATTTTGACACATATGTACCTATTCTGTATATAAGTCTTGCAACAAGTGTCAGCAACAGACATAAGAACAATCCGCCAATCCCCGGCTCCAGATGAATCTTAATATGTCCAATTATTGGATACATTATCTTCGATGTAAGTGTTCCCTTTCCACATGTATTTTTTCCAAACAATGTGATGTTTCCACCTGTTGTGTAGAAATAGAAAGACTTAAAGAACAAACTCCATACAACAAATCTAAATGCACTTATAAGCGATATTGGCGTAAGCTGCGCAAAGGTGTCAAAGCACATAAATCTGTTTCTAATATTCCTTCCCAGATAACAATACCACTTCTCACCTTCTCTTCTCTTCGTATTCCTATTCCAAAATATATTGATAAAGAGTTTAAAGCCTGACTCTGCAAAAGCCTGCAAATGACCTTTTGCCCACCTTAAACGCTGTCTTAGGGATACTCTTAAGCTGGTTGGCTGCTCATCGTAGAATATAGCATCGTTATTGTACGATATCTGATATCCTTCCACAACACAGTCAGCAGTAAGTGATCTGTCTTCTGTCAGTGAAGTGTATTTCCATCCGTTTTTTACTATTTCACTTGCAAATAAAAATCCTGTTCCCTGAATATTCGTGGCAAGTCTCAAAACTGATCTTGGTCTGTGGTTAAATCTTATTGACTTAAGCCAGTGCAGTCCATAAAGCGAGACAACCGAACTTTCATTCCAGTTTTTAGTACTTCTGTATGAAGTGATGATTTTTTCACCTGCATCAAAGGAATCATTCATTCTTGAGATGTAATCTTTCTTGAGAAGATTATCTGCATCAAATATAAAGTACCCCTCAAACGACTGGGTTCCATAGTCTTTTTCTATCTGTTCAAATATGTACTTTAAAGCAAAACCTTTTGTTCGCTCATTCTCATTAAAATGTTCATAGCAAACCGCACCATTTTCACGAGCTATTTTAGCTGTATTATCGGTACAGTTATCAGCAACTACAAATATTGTAATATATTCCTTGGGATAATCCTGTGCCTTTATACTGTCAATAAGGTTCTTGATTACAGCTTCCTCGTTTCTTGCCGGAATAATTACTCCGTATTTATGATAAGCTTTAGCAGGCTTGAATTTCCTAGTACAAAACAATCCCAAATACATATAGGGCTTGTGTAGTATCATAAGAAAAGTTGTAAAATTTGCAACTAACAGTGAAATAAAAAGCGTAGGCTTATATATCCCACCAATAAACGTTGCAATCGTATCTAATACTTCTGTGAAGCTCATATGTTTCTCCTTCTTGTTGGTAACACCTGCCATATCTATTTTTGCTTAGGGCAGTCGTTACCGATTATATCAATAGGTACTGCCAATGTCAACATTACCGTAGTAATACTTTAGTATATCAGTGTACTTTTTCCCTTTTTCTGCAAGTGCTCCTGCACCATTTTGGCTCAGTCCGTCACCATGCCCATATCCTCCGCCGTAGAACACAAAATAATCTCCGTTACCTTCAGATACCTTATCAATTTGAAAATATCCACTTGGAAGACTTTTCATTGTATTAAGTTTATTGCCGCTATTGTCTGTAAGCTCACATCCTGTAATATCAAAAAGCATCCTTATGTTATACTGATCCTGCAAGGTAACGTTTCCATCGCTTCCTTTTATCTCAATTCTCTCTACTCTTCCATCTTCACGCCTGTCTTTTACAGTTATATTCAAAACCCTGCCAACAGACGGATATGTACCTGCCACAATATCACTAAGATCATCCGCTCCAATTTCAACTCTCCATCTAAACAGACTGAAATCTTTCTCGCACCCTCTCTTCGTCTTCAAGAACGCTCTAAAATCATTTTCTTTCGCAAGTGATTTTTTGCTCTCCCTCATCCCACAGGACGTAGAGTAAAAATAGGCATCCACCAAAGTATCACTGCCACTTTTGTACATTACCATACCTTTTGTCTTATCAACCGCACTAACCGATACATCTGTTTCAGGAAAATTGTTATACACCTGATAACTTACACTGTCATCCACATCTGCACCATACTTCTTACAGGCACTCTTTAATATATGAGCATATGCATATGTTCTCGCACACACAGCCTGTGCACTGAGTGCTTCCTTTCCAAAGCTCTGCGGAATCTCACTTGATACAACAGCATACAAATACTCTTCAAGAGGCAGTTCATTTACCACAAGCAATCCCTCCCTGGTGGAATTAAGCTTAAACACGCCCCGGTAATCTCTGCTTTCTCCCTGCCTTTTAACTGACAAAAGAGTAATCCTGCCATATTCGTCAATTGGACATATTATGACCTGACCCTTTTTAAAATAATTACTCGATGTGGTAATTGATATCTTCTTTCCACTCTTTATAAGCTTTTGCTTTTTTCCATAACAGATAATCATATCTGAATTGCACACTGCTTCAAAACGATCATGATACACATCTGTAAATTCCGATGTTTTGATAAGTACATCTATTAAGGCGTTATTATTTTCATCATACGTTACCTCGCCCTCCTGCTCATAATCATCACTTACCTCGTATGTGGAATTAATATGCTTCTTATTCTGTTTTTTATTTTTTCCCATATACAGACTTGTAGCTATTACCATAACCAAAATCGATACAGTAACAGCTAACGTCCATAATAAATTTTTATTAAATTTCATAGTTAATTATATGTGTTTATGCCTGTAATAGTACTAAATATTTAAATCTTCCAGTAACTCAATTATCGTCTTTTTGTACACAGGATGAAGCTCATACGGAGCAATCTGCGCAAGTGGTTTTAACACAAAGTCCCTATTATGCATATCTATATGAGGTATTGTCAAATCGTCTGTACTCATCATCAAATCATCATATAACAAAATATCCAAATCAAGTGTTCTTGGTCCCCAGTGAACAACTCTCTCCCTGCCGGCCTCTGCCTCGATATTGTTTAACAAATCAAGAAGCTTTTTAGGAGATAATATTGTCCTTATCATAATAGCTCCATTTAAAAAATCATCCTGCTTGACAGGTCCATATGGTTTTGTGGTAATGTAATCAGATATCTTAATTATATCGCAGTCTTTTCTTGACTCAATCTTGTCTATCGCTTCGCAAAATAAAGCTCTACTGTCCCCTATGTTAGAACCAAGTGCAATATATGCTATATGCCATGCTCTCTCCATAGACACAGACACGGTATCAAGCGGAAGCCCTATAGGCGCCCAGGGCTTTTTAAGCTCTATCTCCACTCTGTCTATACTTCTAAATTCCATAAGAATCTCGTTACACAGGTGACTTGCACACGCTTCTAGTAACTGATATGTGTTTTCCTTCATCCATTTTGTAATAAATTCACAGACACTTGCATAATTAACTGAATACTTCAAATTATCTGTATCACCGGCTCTGTTTAAATCAGCCTGCAAAACACAGGATACTAAAAATTTCTGACCAAGCACCTGCTCTTCTTTCATCACTCCATGGTTTGCAAACACCACTAAATCCCGGATATATATTTTGTCATTTTTATTGACTTTATTCCTCATAAATTCCTCCGTTTTTTTATTCTTTTTCATGTAAAAATTATGTATTTTTTATTGAAAAACAACATAAAATAAAGTATACTTAATACATGAAAGTTACCTGGGGTGCTCGACAACTTCTGTAATTTTGAACCTACATTTTTGAACTTGGGATTCCTATATCGCCTCTCATGATGTCATGCCTCGTATTCTTGTGGACGGCAGATTGAAGGTTGCGGTCACCCACCTAGCGCTGCTAGGACTCAAATAGCAGAAAACGGCATCTTGGGTAATTAAATGTATGATGTATAATAAAGAGAGTAAAACATTTTTACTCTCTTTTCTTTTTGCCTCTGAATGATTACATCTATTTAATCTCAACTACCTCGCCCTGCTTTTTATAAATAGAACCGGCTGGAACATACCCTCTTACCATTGAAAGCGGATAAATATGTGAATTCTTTCCGATTACAGTACCAGGGTTAAGTACACTATTACATCCCACTTCTACATCATCACCAAGTATTGCGCCAAACTTCTTAAGTCCCGTCTTAATCTCTGTATAACCTCCATCTTCTGTCGGTATACCCTTCACAGATACCGGTGATTTGTCTGATTTAAGATTAGAAGTAATAGAGCCTGCTCCCATATGTGATTTGTGTCCAAGAACAGCGTTGCCAACATAGTTGTAATGTGGAACCTGTACTCCATCAAACAATACGACACATTTTAACTCTGTACTGTTACCTACGGTAGCTCCCTTTCCAACTATTGCACATCCTCTGACGAATGCACAATGCCTTACCTCGGCATCTTCATCTACGATTAAAGGTCCGTTAAGGCAGGCTGTCGGTGCAATCTTTGCGCTTTTTGCCACCCAGATGTCCTCTCCTATTTTTTCATATATATTCTCATCAAGTGTTCTTCCAAGCTTCTTAATGTAGTCATCTAACAAATCATACACTTCCCATGGATAAGTAACACTCTCAAACAAGTCTTTTGCTATAGTGTAATTCAAATCCAACAAATCTTTAACTTCTACCATTTTCTTCTCCTATTCTACTGTAACTGACTTAGCAAGATTTCGTGGTTGGTCTACGTCACATCCTTTAAGCACTGCTGTGTAATATGCAATATACTGCATAGGAACAACCGCAAGCATAGGCATAAGTATATCATCCACCTTAGGAAGCTTTACAAGATGATTTGCAATACTCTTGTCTTCCTCTACATCTTCTGAACAGATGACTGTCACCTTCGCTCCCCTTGATTTCACTTCTTTGATATTGCTAATTGTCTTCTCGATTAATTCGGACTGGGTAGCAACTGCTATTACAGGCATGTTCTCTGTTACAAGAGATATTGTTCCATGCTTTAACTCACCCGCTGCATATGATTCTGAATGAATGTATGAAATCTCTTTAAGCTTAAGTGACCCCTCCATACTAAGTGCATAGTCAAGCCCTCTTCCAATATATAAAAGGCTGTCTGAATTTACAAGTCTTGACGCTATAAACTGACATCTCTCTTTGAGATCAAGAACGCCTTCCATATGTTCCGGAATATCCATAAGATCTTTTGTGAGCTTCATACATTCTTCTTTTGATATTCTGCCTTTTGCATATGCCATCTCAAAAGCAAGTAAATACATAATTGACAACTGTACTGAATATGCCTTTGTAGAGGCCACCGAAATCTCCGGGCCCGCATGTGTATATATAACCACATCTGAGGCTCTTGCTATTGAGGAACCTTTGACATTTACTACTGATACAGTCATCGCTCCCCTTTCTTTTGCAAGCTCAAGCGCAGCCTTGGTATCTGCTGTCTCCCCTGACTGTGAAATAAGCACTACAATATCCTTATCTGTAATGAGTGGGTCTCTGTATCTGAATTCAGAAGCAATATCAACTATTACCTCCACTCTTGCAAGCTTCTCTATTACATATTTACCCACAAGACCTGCATGCATTGCAGTACCACAGGCCACAATAAACAATCTGTCGTGATTTTTAAGCTTCTCAAGAGTCAGACCACTCTCTTCCAAAAATGGCATTCCATCCTGTATTCTTGGAGAGATAGTTGTTCTTATGGCAGTTGGCTGTTCATTAATCTCCTTAAGCATAAAATGTGCGTATCCGCCTTTTTCTGCAGCATCAATATCCCAGGTTGCAGTCTGAAGTTCTTTTGTTATGAGCTTTTTGTTAGTGTCACAAATAACTATCTCATTCTCATCAATTGTCGCTATCTCATTCTCCTCGATAAGATAATAGTCTCTTGTATATTTAAGGATTGCAGGCACATCAGACGCAATAAAATTCTCACCTTCGCCTACTCCTATAATAAGCGGACTGTCTTTCCTGACTGCATAAATCTTTCCCGGAAAATCTTTAAACACGATTCCAAGAGCGTAAGAACCTCTTATCTTATCAAGTGTTTTAATTATAGTCTCAACCGGGTCTCCATCATAGTTGAAATCCAACAATTTGGCTACTGTTTCTGTATCAGTCTCTGATTCAAACTCATATCCCTTGGTGACAAGAAATTCTTTTATCTGCTTATAATTCTCGATAATACCATTATGTACGATACTAATTCTCTTGCTTCCATGCGGATGGGAATTAATATCTGATGGTTCTCCATGTGTGGCCCATCTTGTATGTCCCACACCACAATTACCCTGAGGTTTTCCCTCATCGTCCATCTTGATTCTTAAATCAGCTATTTTTCCTTTTGATTTCATAACGGAAATCTCATTATTTTCAAATACAGCTATACCTGCTGAATCATATCCTCTATATTCAAGCTTTGAAAGAGAATCAAGCAGAACCTCTGCGCAATCTCTTTTACCTACATATCCTACTATTCCGCACATATTTTTTCCTTTCTGAAGTAGTATTATTTAGTGTTGTAAAACTGTGCTATCACATCATAATTATGTCTTAATAATCCCTGATGATTAACCTGTTTAACATTCATGGTTCTTCTGGTAATAAATGAGTCCAACTTCTCCATATACTCATCTTCCGTGATTCCACCCTCAGCGACCTGTGTAAGCCCCTTCTCCCAACTGGCTGTAAGCTCAGGATTTAAAAGCGGTTTAATCGATGCATTAACCACCTCATATATCATCTCACCCATCTGGGTTGGTGTTATTATCTGTGTCTTTTTATTCAGGGCAATATACTTTATATTTACCAATTTAGTTAAAATTCCGGCTCTTGTAGCACTTGTACCAATTCCACTTCCCTTTATCTGGGCCCGCAGTTCTTCATCTTCAATAAGCTGACCCGCATTCTCCATGGCAAGTATCATTGATCCTGAATTGTATCTCTTAGGAGGAGATGTTTCCCCTTCTTTAATCGTGTACCCACATACGCCTAGTTTATCATTTTTCTTGAGTTTTTTCAACATCTCTATAAGTACAGTATCAAGTGATTCTTCATTTTCCTCACCTGAGTTTTCCTTCTTAGAAACATCCTTTTGACTAACCTTTAAATATCCTTCGTCCACAAGTACCTTAAAGCTTGAATTGAACTCCTCAGTTTTCTCACCATTAGGGACTGTTAAAGTAACAGCTATTTTACTATATACAGCAGGCGGATAAAAAATGCATAAAAATCTTTTTACAATCTGCTTATAGACCGCCTTTGAGGTTGCAGACAGACTATTTAAATTATTAAACCCCTGACCTGTGGGAATTATGGCATAATGGTCAGTAATCTGCTTGTCATTGACATATCTTGTAGAAGCGATTTTCTTATATGTCTCCATTTCAAGAACTTCCCCTGCCACATCTTTCATCTCCTGATAATTAGTGAGACCTTTTATATTATTTCCAATTACTTTTGCAACTGCGCTTGATAATACTCTGGCATCAGTTCTTGGATATGTTACCAACTTCTTCTCATACAACTCCTGAGCAATTTTCAACGTCTCATCAGGATTAATCTTAAACAGCTTTGAGCACTCATTTTGAAGCTCTGCAAGATTGAACAGCAATGGAGGATTTTTCTTTTCAGTCTTCCTCTCTATGTTTTTGACTGCTGCCTCTTTTTCAGACCCTATTTCTTCTATAAGCTGTTTTGCATATATCTCCTCCTTAAATCCATTGTCCTTGTAAAGCATTGGATGTGCAAAATATTTTGAGCTTTCACACACCTTCCATTCACCCTCAAAAGTATGTTCTCCATCAAGAGCAAATCTGCCAATAATTCTATAAAATGGTGTCTTAACAAAGGCTCTGATTTCCCGCTCTCTTCTGACTACCATCCCTAGTACACAAGTCATAACCCGTCCAACTGATACAACTGATTTGTCATTGTTTAAATAACTGGCAATTCCTCTTCCATATTTCAACGTAAGTACTCTTGAAAAATTGATTCCCATAAGATAGTCTTCTTTTGCCCTTAAATACGCCGAAGCAGAAAGATTGTCATATTCAGATAAATCCTTGGCATTCTTAATTCCGTTTAAAATCTCTTCCTCAGTCTGGGAATCAATCCAGACTCTAAGTCTCCTTTTGCCTTTAACATCTGCCATCTGTTCAACAAGTCTGTATATGTATTCTCCCTCTCGTCCCGAGTCGGTACATACATATATAGTATCAACATCATCTCTTGTAAGAATCTTTGACACTACGCTAAACTGTTTCTTTGTGTTATCAATAACCTCATACTTAAACTCTGACGGTATAAAAGGCAATGTCTCGAGTGTCCATCTCTTAAGACTTTCATCGTATTTCTCCGGATAACTCATTGTGACAAGATGACCAACACACCACGTAATAATGTATTTCTCTGACTCTATGTATCCGTCATATCTTTTTCCTTTATCCGCCTTCAAAGCCTTAGCAAATTCCATTGCCACAGTTGGCTTCTCTGCAATAAAAACTGATTTTCCCATTAGTCCCCCTTATGCCTGCTCGTCAAGTGTCAGACTATATGCCGGAAGAAAATTCTCCACGAAATAGTCTGCCTCTTCCATATTAAGTTCTTCTATATGGGCTAATGTTGCTTTCTCTGCCTGTTCAAAGTCTAAATTACCCATTCTTTTCTCTTCAACACACTTTATAAGTGCCGATATCTTATCTGCCGCCTTAACATATTTCCAAAGCTTTCTCTCCTCTTCACTTTCTTTAAGAATCCCTTCGTACTCGTCTCTTAACTTATCCGGAACTCCATTAAGAAGATTGTTCGCTGCGGTCTCCTCAACCTTTTTATACGCCTCTCTTATGTCAGGAGCAAAATATTTCACAGGAGTAGGTAAATCGCCTGTGATAATCTCAGTTGAGTCGTGAAACATAGCCAAAACTGTCACTCTGTTTGCGTCTATATTTTTCCCAAAATACTTATTACCAATCATCGCTAAGGAATGTGCAACAATAGCCGTTTCCAGACTGTGTTCAGCAATATTCTCTGTTATTGTGTTACGCATAAGCCCCCATCTGTTGATGTATTTCATTCTTGAAAGCATTGCATAAAAATTGTTATTCTTCATGTTTTATCTCCATTTCTTATTCACATCGCCTTAGACATTCAAGAAAAATATTATATCATTTATCAATGTTCATATCAAGAAAAAAGAGCTATGCTGCCACCATGGCAACATAGCCCGAAAACTAAAGTACATTCTCCTGCATATCAAGATTAGTAAGTGTTATATTCAAATTGCCATTGCGGCATCTAAGCTCATCAATAAATTCTTTGTGACTTACACTCTTCTTAAATACAATTTCATATGTAAGTTCATATAGTGAACCAAGATTAGTAGTCTTGATTTTTGTAAGCTTAACCTCCTTCGTATACTGATTAAAAAGATCATCAAAGGCTCCATCAAAATTGAGATTCTCAGGTACATTCACTCGCAATACCTTTACCATATCTCTTCCCGTCGCATATCCTGTAATGGAGAGGACAAAATAGACCACTCCTATAATTAGTGTTATCGCACCTGCAAAAAACGGATATCCCATTCCTGTAGCCAGTCCTACTGTCATGGCAAAAAATATACTCGAAATGTCTTTCGAATCACCGGGAACGCTTCTAAATCTTACAAGAGTAAACACGCCGCCAAGCGATATTGCTCTTGCTATGTTACTGCCGATAAGCATAATTACTATTGCAACAATTGCCGGAAGCAATACAAGTGTAAGTGCAAAATTTGCCGAAGTTCTTTTGCTCTTGTCTCCAAAAATATATATAAGGCTAATAATAAAACCTAAAACAACAGCCACTAATATACATATAATTGCATTAGCGGATGTAATATCAAGTGTGTTTGACATAGTAGTCTCAAAAATTGAATCTAACATAATTATATACCTTTCTTCTCTAAACTATTTTTGTATTCTGTCCCATACTTTGAGAAAGATACTCCATATATCTCATTCTCATTAAGGTAATCAGTAAGCCATATGGGCATGGTATTTATAGTCTTAATCTCCATAAGCCACTTACCATTTTCCAAAAGCCTGTCACCCTCATCTCCATACTCCAACCTCAAATGACTTCTTCTTGTGCGTATATTGGTGTCAAAAGTTACCCGAAACTCCTTATCATCAAGACCAAAAAATGCTTTTCTGTCATAGGCAATATACACTTTGGGGCTTAATTCATCATATACCTTTAAGAAATAGGTAAGTTCCTTTAACACCTGGCTGTTATAATTATACTCTCCATTTGGCTGTATCCCTGAATCTACAAAATCATACGCTTCATAAAGTCCTATCTTCGTTCTTCTTTTGTTGACTATTCCTTTGTACTTTTTCTTTATCTCAAGAAAAACATCTGTTTCATCATCGGGTACACCATAACTTCTAAGTCTTAATTTTTCTTTGTAAACAGGTTTCTCAATACTTCTTCTAATCAGTTCATCACTTGGAGTATCATAATACAGGTTGCAAATCGTGTAAAAATCCTTAGCTTTATTATACTTATCAGACTCCATATGTGTACTCACATATTCAATTATTCTGCCGTATTGATCATCATCCAGTATGTACTTCTTCTCAAATCGATTAAATACCTCTATTGACATATTACCTAACACACCTCCTTTCGTCTTATGTGTCAGATATTATCATTTGTTTGTGTTAATATTATGTGTAATATGTGTAAATTTTGTGTTTTTGTATTTCTCTGTTATACATATTAAAACATAAATTATTAATTTTATCTAGTATTTGTGATATTTTTCATAAAATCGTTGTTTTTTTTTTCATTTTATTATACAATATATACATATTATTTGTCGGGAACGACTTGAAAGGAGCTAGTTAGAATGAGTATTAATGACATTAGAGTTTTGGTTTGCGACGATTCAATTTTATCACGAAAGAAGCTTAAAGACTGCGTATTAGCCTTTGGGTGTAAGGAAGCTTTTGAAGCTGCTGACGGGGAGCAGGCAGTTGAAGTCTATAAGGAACAGAAACCGGACATCGTATTTATGGATATTGTAATGCCAAAGAAAGACGGTATCGAGGCTGTTAAAGAGATTTTAGCCTTTGATCCTTCTGCTAAGATTGTAATGGCATCATCTGTAGGTACACAGCAGTTCTTAAAGGATGCTATTAAAGCAGGCGCATCTGACTTCCTTCAGAAACCGCTGGATAACGATCAGGTTAAGCGTTTACTTGATAATTTCTGTAAGGAGGGCGAATAATCTATGATTACACAGTTTTTTGGCAATTATTTACTTAATGAACATTTAGTTACACCTAATCAGTTAATTGAAGCTCTTCAGGAGAAGAACAATACAAGGTTAAAGCTCGGTGTATTGGCTATTAACGCCGGATATATGACTGCTTCAGAAGTAGAGAAGGTACATATGGAACAGACTAAGCGCGATAAGAGATTTGGTGATTTAGCTGTAGAGCTTGGGTTCGTTACAGAAGCACAGATTGATGAATTATTAGGTGCTCAGAAAGTGGGTTACCTTCTTCTCGGACAGGCTTTAGTGGACAAGGGTTATATGGATAATGCCACTTTTGAGTCAGCTATCAACGCATACAAGGAGAAATATTCATTATCAGATGATGATATGTTAGAAGGAGACAATTTCAAGGTTGACACACTTATTGAATCACTCATAGATATTGATTCAAAGGACAAAGATTTATACAGAGATTTCTTATCTTTGTTATTTAATAATTTAGTTCGTTTTATTGGTGACGACTTCACACCACTTGCTGCAGTTACTTCTATTCCTGATGCTGATAAGTTATATCAGACCACACAGGGAATCACAGGAGAATTTGCTGCTAATACTTCTATCATTGCCGATGAGAAGACTTCTATAGCTTTCGCAAGCAGATATGCTTCAGAGGATCTTACAGAGTTTGATGAATACGTAACTGCATCAGCTTGTGATTTTATCAATCTTCACAACGGTTTATTTACAGTTAATGTATCTAACGAAAAGGGCGTTGAACTCAGACTTACACCACCTCTCACTGAAGAAGGTGTTAAAGACGATAGCAGGATGATAATTCTTCCTGTCTGCTATCCATTTGGTACAGTTTATTTCACAATAACTGTTTAATATTTGGCTCTGAACAGTTACAATATTTGATTATATGGTTTTTTCATATAAGTTTTCCTTTTTACAACAAAAGCTCGCAGGTTTTACCTACGAGCTTTTGTTTTTTTATGCTATATTACATCATTCCAAGAAACTTCTTAACTTCTGCTGTCATATCTTCAACTTCACATACTGTGTTATGTCTTACCTGTGCATCTCTAATCTCTTCGATAGCATTTGGCACCTTAACATTACCAAGTTTGCTAAGCTCATCAACAAGTTCGAAATCACCCATTGCATCATACTTAGTATCAATAGCGTTCATTACGCTTCTTGTGAACTTAAACGGACTTGCTGTTGAAGCTATCACTGTCTTATTTGTATCATTTGTCTCTGCTTTGTATTTGTTATATACTACAGCTGCAACTGCTGTATGTGTATCGATTATATATCCTGTTTCATCATATATCTTCTTAATCACTTCTGCTGTCTGTGCTTCTGTAGCGTAATTGCCATAGAAATCTGAAAGTTCAGCCTTCATAGCATCTGTAATGTCATATTTACCTTCATTGACAAGCTTGTCCATAAGTTCTTTATCCTTAGCTGCATCCGCTCCTGCAATCTTATATATAAGTCTTTCAAGGTTACTTGAGATAAGAATATCCATCGACGGAGATGTTGTAAGTATAAATTCCCTATTCTTATCGTATGTACCAGTCTTAAAGAAATCATATAACACCTTGTTATCATTAGAAGCACAGATTAACTTATCAATTGGAAGTCCCATATTCTTAGCGTAGTATGCGGCTAAGATATTACCAAAATTACCGGTTGGAACTACCACGTTCATCTTCTCTCCCTCTGCAAGTTCTCCGTTTGCATATAACTTAGCGTATGCATATACATAGTATACAATCTGTGGAACAAGTCTTCCTATATTGATTGAGTTAGCAGATGAGAACTGAAATCCTGCTTCATTCATCTCTTTTTCAAGCTCTTTATTTCCAAATATAGCCTTAACACCACTCTGGGCCTGGTCAAAGTTACCCTTAATTCCGATTACGTGAGTGTTATCACCCTTCTGTGTAACCATCTGTTTTTCCTGAATTGGGCTGACACCACCCTTTGGATAAAATACTATAATCTTTGTACCTTCTACATCCGCAAAACCTGCCAAAGCAGCCTTTCCAGTATCACCTGAAGTAGCTGTGAGAATTACGATATCATTCTTAACGTTATTCTTCTTAGCTGAAGTTGTAAGTAAATGTGGAAGGATTGAAAGTGCCATATCCTTAAATGCAATTGTAGCTCCGTGGAAAAGTTCAAGATAATATGCTCCTTCAGCTTTAACAAGTGGAGCAATCTCCTCTGTATCAAACTTAGAATCATATGCCTTATTAATACAAGCCTTTAATTCCTCCTCTGTGAAATCTGTGAGGAATTCCTTCATTACTGTATAAGCTGTCTCTTTGTAATCCATCTTAGATAATTCTTCAATAGAAACGCCAAGCTTCGGAATAGATGTAGGGACAAATAATCCTCCATCACTTGCCAATCCCTTAAGGATTGCCTGTGAAGCTGTTACAGTTTCGTTATCGCTTCTAGTACTTTTGTATAATAACTCCATCATATCACCTTTCCGCCCTCTTCATTCAGGCTATAAATACTCAAAATCTTTATGAGACATTGTAACACACCGATTAAGAATATTCAAGCACTACTATTTATAAAAATCATGGCCTCCATGTGTAAAAAGATATGACAAATTCGTATTGTGCCAACTCCACTTTGAATGTTCTGATGAAAAATACATAACTTCACTTGAATAACTTTCTCCATTTATGGCTCTATTCACACAATCTATGGTTGATTCATCAGGATGAAGTGAATAGACAGTTCCAAACTTCACCGGAGAAAACTGATATATTCCACCTGTATGTTGAAAAATAACTTCAGTTACACTGTCTGGAAAATCATCTGATTTCACACGATTAAAAATAGTGTTAGCTACCAGTATTTTTCCGACGTCATCCTGATTGCCAGCCTCCGCATGCACTATCTGACAAAGCCAGTAATAATCCTCGCTTGAAATATTTATTCCAACATTATTGTTAACACTGCTTTTAATCAATGATTTATTATTTGTGAGATAATCAGTGGCCACATATGCCTTTTTCCCTTTATATATTACCTCACTCCATCCGTCATCCCTGACTTCTATTCGCTTAAGCTTCTTCCCCGCCTTTAGGTATCCTATTTTCTTACCATTTACGTCATCCCTGACATTTACATTATATATAACATAAACCGTTTCTTTATTTTTGCTTACCTTATCCTGATTGTTTTTTTTAATTTCTTTGGGTTGTTTTTGTGCCAGCTTCTCAGTTATTTTTTCTTTTACAACGGCCTTTGGCTTTTCATTAATGAGCTTAATCCTGTTCACATTTTGCTGCTCATAAGTATCATACGAATTGCACATCACGATTATCGCAATACAGGCAAACAACACTACTCCCATATATATAAGTATTTTGGAATTTTCTTTTGCATTTAGCTTTATATTTTCATAATACTTCTTCATGGCCTTCTCCATTTCTATTTTTTCAACAAACTCTCTACACTTATTAGTATATTATCGCTCGTCCTAAATTATAACTATTTTTTTACAAAAATATTAATTTTTTACTATATCGGTATAATTTATGGTAAAATTAATCATATTTTATTAACGGAGAGAAAAATGGAACTAAAAAAAGGTGTTTATATTGCTAAGAAAAAAAATGGAGAAATCTATTACAGAAGTTCTCTTACATATAAGAACAAGCACATAAGTCTTGGCAGCTTTGCTACAGAGGATGAGGCTCATAACGCGTACCTGGAAGGTCAAAAAATCTTGCAAAACAAACGAATCACAAAAGACAATCTTAACAAGCGTACTAAGTTTTTGTCTTTTGAAAAAAGCATATCCTTACTGAACTTCAGAGATAATGGTATGTATTTCAAGACACCGATTTACTTATTTCCTAAGTATTTTGAATACTATCTGTCATCTGATTGCTGTTTAAAATTCGATGTTGATGATTTATTCTATTACTCTAAGCACTCTATTATGAGAAGAGGGGGACATTTTTTTGTCGCCGAATACGGAATGCAGGTCAATATCCAGAACCGCTACGGTATCAAGAATTATGCAATACCCGGAAAGGATTTCATATTCAAAAATGGAGATGAAACAGACTACAGATATCAGAATATCGAAATCATAAACAAGTATATGGGCGTATCCAAAAGCGAGATGTATGGCAGAACCTTTTACACTGCAAAAATCCACATAAATGGAGATTTTCTGATAGGCCGGTACACAGATGAAAAGGATGCAGCTATAGCCTATAATAAAGCAATTGACATCCTCGAAGAAAAGAATATATCCAAGAATTATACCCGCAACTATATCGACAACTTAAGCTCAGTAGAATATGCAAAAAGGTACAATTCAATAAAAATATCTAATAAAATTCGCGAACTCTAATTCATATTATTTAAGGTGCACACCACAAATGATGTGCACCTTGTAACTAATCAACTAAAATTTCATCAGAGTCTTCATCAATTTCTATACTTGTCTTTTTTTCCAAAGTATTTCTGTCAAATACATTTATAAATTCGCAAGAATCAATAACATATAAATCATCTTCAATTGTTATTCCACGAACCATTCCACCGCCAAATGAATCGCACAAATCTACAGTGTCATACTCAAATCCACCATCAGAAGTATATCTGCATACAAGATATCCGCACTTATATTCTGCTGTATCTTCATATTCATCATACCCTTCAACGCCAAAACCAAATGTATCATTCTCCAAATCTACCATTATCGACTTATGATTGTATAACGCCTCTGAATATTCATATGGCAGTACAATTTTATCAACTTCCTTCATGTTGCCCTTATCCGACACATCAAACATTGATACTTTAAGCAATAGTCTTCCATCTTCCTGTTCTTCTTCACCAATTCCAAGCATAAGTGAATCATTCCAGATGTGAAGATATTCAGAAAATCCAGGTAATTTCAGTTCTCCTAAAAGCTTAGGATTTTTTACATCCGAAAAATCAACTGAGAAAACAGGATCTGTTTCCCTGTATGTCACAAAATATCCGATTTTTCCGTCAAATCTTGCTGAATATACTCTTTCGTCCTCTGCTATATTATCGATTTGTCCCAAAACCTTCAAATCCTTACCTAACACATATACACTGTTAGATTTTTCCAATGAACTGATAACTCTTAAGTTTCCTTCATACTCATCTATGCAGAACTGGTCTTTTAACTCTCCTTTTACACTTCCATTTGCCAAAATTTCCAGCTTTCCATCTTTGTAGCTAATCTTGGTAATATCTGTTTTTGTAATAAAAGGAGCCACATCTATGGATTCCACAAACACTTCTACGTCATCTGATTTACCTTCAACATCTGGGTTAGACATTCCGTAAACAGGCTCGTACTCAGACTTAATAATATAGATATTTTCATTGCTGACATATACCATGCTGCTGTATGAAAGCATACTTAGATTATCAACTGCTTTTGATGGATTATTAATATCTATGGATACGATATTTAACAATCCGTCAAAATTAGCATTTCCTTTTCCCTCGCAAGTGTAGATATCATTTGCCTCTATCTTTTCTCCATTAATACAAGATATCTGTTCCTCTATATCTGCTTCTCTATATCTAACCGCATCATCAGTTATAACATAAATCATATCTCCAACCATTCTTGTTGTTGTCAGATATCCATCAATAGTAGTCATTCCAAGTTTCTTAGGTTTTTCAGGGTCAGATATATCATATACCTCCACTCTTGATACACTCTTTTCACTATCTAAAACTGGATTAATAGCATTTTCCCTTTCAATATCGTTCACAAGCACCAACTTGTCACCTTCCAAATACATATCCTGGCAAAAGCAAACATCATTGTCAAATTCAATTTCACTTATTATCTTGCTATCTTTACCCTCTGCCTTTAGAACATTAATTTTACGCGACTTGGAATTGCAAATATAAATATATTCACCATCAGTCTTAACCACATCTGCTTCACTGACACCATCTACCTGCTCGTTTGTATTGGTGAAATGCTTGTTTGATGTATCTTCTATGGAATTTCCTAAAGTATATACTTCTTCAAATTCTAACAATCCTTTGCCTTTGTTAATTTCACCTGAAGAGGCAACTAATTTATCTATGTAGCTGTTTAGTTCCTCGTAATCTTTGAAATTTTTCACATTTTCAGGTATTTTTATACTAGAAAGTTTCGCACAATTGTGTGTCTTAGATGGCTGATTTGGCATATTTTTGTATATCCCAAGACCACACACAAGCATGAGCGAAGCTGCCATAACTCCAGATATAATCTTAGTCTTTTTACCAAACTTAACTATCTTTGATTCTTTTTTCTCATTGTCTGCTGCCATAATCTTCTTCATCATCTCATCAGGCTCAAGTCCCTTTGGAATCTCAAGATTCTCTGTTTCTTTTCTTATCTTTGCCATAATTTTCTCATCCATTTCACTATAATTATTATTCAACATAAGCTCCTCCAATCTCAAGATACTGTTGCATTTTCAAAAGTGCCCTGCTTAACTTTGATCTTACCGTATTAGGATTTAGTTTGAGAGAATCTGCTATCTCATGACTCTTATATCCTGCAAACACTGCCATACCAACAACGTTTTTCTCCTCGTCACTAAGTATCTTAAAAGCATTCCTTACGTCATATTTCTCGTCATAATCAATACCTGTCGCTTCAAGATTTTCATCAAGTTCAAGGGCCTTTTGTATGTAACTCTTTTTCTTTCTCTTACACTTATTTGATAAAATCTTAAATATCCAGTTTTTAAACAGACCTTCATCTCTTAGTTTCTTAATATCTTTATAAGCATCTATAGTCGCCTCACTTACTACATCCTCTGCATCCTGCTGGTTTCCAAGTACATAGTATGCATATCTATACATATCCTTGTATATCAAACTATAAATTTCTGAAAAAGCTACTGCATCTCCTTTTTTAGCTTTAATTACTAACTCTTTAGTAATTTCCATTATTTCATCTCCCTTCGAAATGCATTTCTATTTATGTAGTGGAATGGTTTTTCTGTTTTGTTGCATAAAAATATAAAAAAAGCTGCACACTAATCACTTAGTGCGACAGCTTCCTTAAATTAACGTAACTGTTCAGAGCCAACCTCTAACTATGAATCTTTTCAAAAACTCTCTTAAAGCTATTAACGTCATCAATTAATTTTTGATAATCTTTGTCGTTAAGTTTCCCTTCTTTTTTTAAGTCCATAATCAATGCTTCATATTCCTTCCAGGCACCATAAGCTCTTTCCTTATAGTTATTAGAAAGGTCAAGAACAAATTCATTACGCTTTTGTTCAAGCATCTTCTTAGTCTTTCCAAGAATCATATTATCTACCCCCTTATATAATTGTAGGCAATATGAATATTAGTTGTTGATGAATTTATCTTCTTCGTTGTTCCAGCTGTAAAGCTTTCTGATTTCTTCACCAACCTGCTCTGATGGATGTTCAGCAGCAAGCTTTCTCATAGCCTTGAAGTGTACCTGACGTCCACCATTTGACATATCTAATAAGAAATCTTTTGCAAATGTTCCATCCTGAATATCTGCAAGAACCTTCTTCATAGCTTTCTTTGTATCTTCTGTGATAATCTTTGGTCCTGTTATGTAATCACCATATTCAGCTGTGTTAGAGATTGAATATCTCATTCCTGCAAAACCTGACTGGTAAATTAAGTCAACGATAAGCTTCATCTCATGAATACATTCAAAGTATGCATTACGTGGATCATATCCTGCTTCTACAAGTGTTTCAAAACCTGCCTGCATAAGTGCACAAACACCACCACAGAGAACTGCCTGTTCACCGAAAAGGTCTGTTTCTGTCTCTGTTCTGAATGTTGTCTCAAGAACACCAGCTCTTGCTCCACCGATTGCTAATGCATATGCAAGTGCGATTTCCTGAGCCTTACCTGTAGCATCCTGATGAACAGCTACAAGACAAGGAACACCCTTACCTGCCTGATATTCTGAACGTACTGTATGTCCTGGTCCCTTAGGTGCGATCATTGTTACGTCTACATCCTTAGGAGCTGTAATACAACCAAAGTGAACATTGAAACCATGAGCGAACATTAACATGTTACCTGCCTCAAGGTTTGGTTCGATATCTTTCTTGTACATATCAGCCTGTAATTCATCATTGATAAGAATCATGATGATGTCAGCCTTCTTTGCAGCTTCTGCTGCTGTATATACTTCAAATCCCTGTTTTTCAGCTTTAGCCCATGACTTACTTCCTTCGTAAAGACCGATGATAACATTACATCCCGATTCCTTAGCGTTAAGCGCATGTGCGTGTCCCTGACTACCATAACCGATAACTGCGATTGTCTTGCCATCTAATAATGATAAGTTACAATCTTCCTGATAAAAAATCTTTGCCATTTTAATATGCCTCCATTTGTAATAATATGTGTATTAAAAATGTCTTATCGACATCAATAATCTTAATTAAACTCATCATCCTCTATATCGCACTTGAGTTCTGAGCTTCCTCTTGCAAGGCCTGTAATACCTGTTCTCACAAGCTCCTTAACCTCAAGACCTTCAAGAAGTCCGATAAATGCATCAAGCTTAGCCTGATTACCTGTAAGTTCTATGATAAGTGAATCCTTTGATACATCCACAATCTTAGCTCTAAATACATCTGCCACGGCAATAACCTGTGGTCTCTGCTCCGGCTTAACAGCAACCTTACATAAAATCAACTCTCTGCATACTGACGATGCCGGCTTTAATTCAACAATTTCCTTAACATCTACAAGCTTTCCAACCTGTTTCTCTATCTGTTCAAGAATCTCATCTTCACCATGAACGACAATTGTCATTCTCGAAAAACCTTTTGTCTCTGTTTCGCTAACTGTTAAACTGTCAATGTTATATCCTCTTCTGGCAAAAAGTCCTGCAACTCTGCTGAGAACACCTGCTGTATTCTGTACAAGTGCAGATAAAACCATTTTCTTCATAGACGAAATCTCCTTTTAAATTTCTTACTTATAAAATCATAGCACAATACTTGAATTTGTCAATACTTCGATTAATCGAATATGCTCCATTTAATACTATGTGCAAATGTGGTCAAAACACCAAAATCATTAGTACTCTCCGTATAATCGTATGTCTTTTGAGAATACACATCATATATTGGTCTCGACTCACTGTCATCATATCTTATAAAGAATATAAGCATTCCGTAGAACAATACCCCCACAAGCACTACAATAACATAATTAACAATACTTCTCTTTGAATATCCGAATATATCCTCTTCGATTCTGTAATATAGAACGAAAAACACCACTGATATTATAAGTGGAAGTATAATAAGAATTACTGCAAGCCAGGAATCAAAAAATCCCACAAGCCAGTCTTCCTTAAATGAATACTTTGAAATATAACTGTCTATTCCAAAATAGGTGCCGCTTATATCAAAATAAATAACTTCCATTATAAACAATGCTGCAAGCACTGACTTTAAAACAGTCGATACAATAAAATTGATATATGTCTGTTTAAAAATACCTGAAAAAATCGAAATGACTGACGCCGCAATTACTGACGAACAGACAATATAAGTCAGATTCATTCCAATGTTTCTCGCACCAAAGAATTCCACTATCATCTCCCAGTAAAAAATCAGGGCCGAAGTTAATAATAGTCCTCTAAGCGGGCTTATAAGTTCCCTCTCTTCCGCCTTACGTCCTTTTTTGTTAAAAAATCCTTTGTTTAGTGTATTTCTTGCAAATCTACTGTCTATATTTGTTGGTTTAGTATAATCAAGATTTCTCTTTGGAGTCTCCATATTCTATTCCTCCCTTATCTGTAATTTCTTCATAACTTTTGTTTCACGTTCAATCCATGGTATTGACTCTTTTTCCATAATACCAAGATTGTTCGATAAAGCTGTTTCAAGTTCCACAAACTCAAGATTTCCATCTTTGTCTGCAAAATCAAGGCTAATACATTCTTCGTCACCAGTCATATCATACATATAATAATGCGATATATGCTTGTATACATCACCGTTTCCACCTATATGACAAAGCTCTGTAGCGTCACCAAAATATACTGCTTTATCTGCATCTATTGAAATACCGGTCTCCTCAAATATTTCTCTCTTTAGTGTATCAATATCACTTTCATATTCTTCCCTGCCGCCGCCCGGAAACTTGTAATCGCCATATCTGTCACTCTTGATAAAAGCATATCTGTTATCTTTTTTCACAATTCCTCTTACAGCAATTCTCTCATATTTAGGCCATTTGTCATCATAATCATTGCTGTCAATTATTATATTAAGTTTGTCTTCCATTATGATTTACTGCCCTTTCTGATATATTTAAAGATCATACGGAGTCTGCTGATACACATAGTAGTTCAGCCAGTTAGTATAAAATGCGTTGGCATGCGCTCTCCATGTAAGCAGCGGAGCATTATCGGGGTTATCATCTTTATAATAATTAACAGGTACTTCTATCGAAAGTCCCTTGTCTATATCTCTCTTGTACTCAGTGTCAAGAGTTATCCTGTCATATTCCGGATGCCCCATCACATATATCTGTTTTCCCTCTTCAGTCATAGCAATAAACACTCCCGCTTCTTCTGATTCTGCAAGGATATTTAATTCACTGACCTTTACTATATCCTCTCTTGCAACCTCTGTATATCTCGAGTGTGGTGCTAAAAATACATCATCAAACCCTCTCATAAGAGGCACCTTTCTGTGAATAACCCTATGACTGTATATTCCAAAAATTTTCTTCTCAAGTGGCTTCTTCTCAAGACCAAAATGATAATATAGCCCTGCCTGTGCACCCCAGCACACATGCAAAGTAGATGTGACATTAGTCTTAGTCCACTCCATTATATCCTTAAGTTCTTCCCAGTATTTAACTTCTTCAAATTCCATCTGTTCAACAGGGGCACCTGTAATTATAAATCCGTCAAACTTCTTATTCTTTATCTCAGAAAAAGTGCTGTAAAACTGATTCAAATGGCTCGCAGGTGTATTCTTTGACACATGGGATTCCACGTATACAAAAGTCACATCCACCTGAAGAGGTGTATTTGAAAGTGCTCTTAAAAATTGTATTTCTGTTTCATGCTTTAATGGCATCAAATTGAGAATTCCGATTTTTAGTGGACGAATATCCTGACTAATCGCTCTCTTTTCATCCATTATGAATATATTTTCCTGTTCTATAACAGCCTTTGCGGGCAAATCTCCTTTTACCTTAATTGGCATTTTCTCACCGTCTTTCCTTCTATTCTCTTAGGTTATCAGGCAGCATCTTAATAAATTCTTCTTCTGTAATTATAGGAACACCTAATTCCTTTGCTTTTTTATTCTTAGAAGATGAAGATGCTATATCATTGTTAATTAAGTAGTTAGTCTTTGAAGTAACAGAGCCTGTTACCTTTCCGCCATATTTTTCCACCACAGACTTCACTTCATTCCTGTTAGCAAAAATGTTAACTGAGCCTGTTACAACAAATACCATATCATTAAAAATCATAGGCTCATCTGATTTTGTTTCCTCTTCAATATATATTTCTTTGACCAGTCTGTCAAACTTTTCTCTGTTTTTTTTGCTGGAAAAGAACGAAACCACAGACATTGCTATCACTTCGCCTACTCCTTCTATTCCTGTAAGTTCTTCTGCATCTGCTGATAAAATCCTGTTCAAATCGTTATCAAAATGCCTGCAAATCATCTTTGCATTCGACAAACCAATGTTTGGAATTCCCATGCTGTATATAAGTCTTACAAGGGTTGTGTTTCTCGATTTTTCAATAGCTTCGATTAAATTATCATAAGACTTTCTTCCAAACCCCTTCGCATTAACAATCTCATCCTCATATCTGTCAAGATGATAAATATCAGAAAATTCATGTATATATCCTCTATCAATAAACTTCATAAGTGTCTCTTCTGATAATCCATCTATATTCATCGCATCCCTGCTTACAAAATGTGTATATAATTTTATCTTCTTAGCCTGACAGTCTTCATTAACGCAATACAAAGACTTAACCTGGTTTTCCTGTTTAATAACTGTTTGTTCTCCACATACAGGACAAATCTTTGGAATATCTATTTTTCCACTCTTTGTATTGTTTGATGCAATTTGAGGAATAATCATATTCGCCTTATACACTTCAATCTCGTCACCGATACCAAGCATAAGTTCTTCCATAATACTGATATTGTGAACGCTTGCCCTGCTGACTGTCGTCCCCTCTAACTCTACCGGTTCAAAAATAGCAACCGGGTTGATAAGTCCTGTTCTTGATGGACTCCACTCTATCTCCAAAAGCGTTGTCTTTGCAAGCTCATCAGCCCATTTAAAAGCAATACCGTTTCTTGGGAACTTTGCAGTTCTTCCCAGTGAGATTCCATATTCAATGTCATCATACACAAGCACAAGTCCATCAGAAGGAATATCAAAGGTCTTTATTGCTTCTTCAAAATATGCAACAGTATCCGATATACTGTCTGCATCAGTTTCTCTGTACTCAACTACCGAAAAACCGTGACCCGCAAGCCACTTGTACTGGTTTATAATAGAATTACCAAAATCTACTCCTTCAGCTTCAACTAAAGCAAATGCATAAAAATGTACATTTCTGTTTGCCGTAATCTCGCTGTTTAACTGTCTTACAGAGCCACTGCAGAGATTTCTTGGATTCTTATATTTAGAATCAACCTCCAAAATAGCTTCGTTTATTTTTTCAAAATCAGAATACTTAATTACGGCTTCACCACGAACCACAAGTCTGCCTGTATAAGCAATCTTTACCGGAATATTTTTAAAGGTTCTCGCATTGGCAGTAATCACTTCGCCAACCTCACCGTTTCCTCTTGTCACAGCCTTTGTAAGTGTTCCGTTCTCATATGTAAGCACAACAGTAAGACCATCAAGTTTCCAGGACAAAATACCCTTGTGAGTGTTCAAAAAAGACTTAAGCTCCTCTACCTCCTTTGTCTTATCAAGAGAAAGCATAGGAGCAGCGTGTGCTTCCTTTGGAAGCTCGCTAAGAACCTCATAACCAACGTTTACAGTGGGACTGTTTGATAACACCACTCCTGTTTCCTTCTCCAGTACCACAAGCTCATCATAAAGCTCATCATATTCAAAATTGCTCATTAGCTCGCGGCTCTCCTGGTAGTATGCTCTTGCCGCCCTATTTAAAACATCAATTAATTCTTTAATTCTCTTTGTCTTATCTTCCATCATTACTCCTACTGTCTTGAATCTTTCACTAATCTGAGCAACTTATCAAGCTCTCTGTCTGTTACATTTCTATATGTCCCAAGCTTTAGTTTGCCTAATTTTATATTCATTATTCTTATTCTCTGTAAATCTGTAACTTTATAGCCTAATGCCTCGCACATCCGCCTAATCTGTCTGTTAAGCCCCTGGGTAAGAATTATCTTAAATGTATCATCACTAAGCTTAACTACATCACATTCTCTTGTGACTGTATCCAGAATTCTCACACCCCTTGACATATTATCTATAAAACTGTCATCTATCTTCTTATTGACCTTAACTATATATTCCTTCTCATGACAGTTTACAGAACGTGAAATCTTGTTAACAATACTTCCGTCATTCGTCATAAGAATAAGTCCGTGTGAGTTCTTATCCAGCCTTCCAATTGTATAAATTCGTTTCCTGTAATTTATAAAATCAACAATATTGTCCGGATTACTTCTATCCGAGGTACACTCAATTCCTTCTGGTTTATTAACTGCAATAAGCACAAGCTCATCATCCCTGCAAGCCTTCCTTCCATCACATATAATCTCCTGTGTTGGAAGTACTTTTTGTCCCATTGCTGCAACCTTTCCATCAACCAGGACCTTTCCCTCTTCTATCAATCTGTCCGCCTGTCTTCTGGAACACATTCCGGCATCGCTTAAGAACTTGTTAAGTCTTACCGGTTCTTTATCCGAATACTCACCGACCATATTTTTATTTCGCTTTGCCATAAAAAAGCTCCTTTTTATCAAAAATAGGTATGCCATCAAACGATAAGCATACCTATGATAACACATATTTTATTTTTTTTCAAAGAATCTCTTAACGTATCCTTTGCTGTCAAACATATGATTGTATATAAATCTGTCATACTGCTTTACTTCTTCGAGTTCATTTAATGCCTCTACCTTTGTGTAGTATTTTCCATCAGCATCAACTACTCCGTTGCCATTAATAACTGGATATTTCTCTCTAAGCTCTGATAAATACTGCTGGTACGGAGTCTTTGGAAGACCTGCCACATCGCAAAGGTATGATGACAGATAATTGATACTTAACTTCTCACCTGTTTTCTCTTCTATATCATAATTAGCCCAGATAAAAAATGGTGTCTGGTATAATTTCTGAAGATCTTCTATTCCAAGATTATCCATACTGCCACCGAGTAAATCCTCAATAAAATTGCTGTCAATCTTCGGATGATGGTCTCCATAGAAAAGTATGAGGGTAGGCTCATCATAATTCTCAAAATACTCTATCAAATCCTTCATCGCAGCGTCTGTCTGTTTAATAACTGTCAGATACTGCTCCGTCTTAGGATAATCGTCTCCCTTTTCTGTTGTGACCTTAATTTCATTATCAAACGGCTGTACAAGGTATCCTCCATGATTTTGCATTGTTATATTAAACAAAAATAATGGCTTGTCACCTTTTTCGTCAAACAGCTTCTTGACAGTTTCAAAATCACTTACATCTGAAAGATGGTTTCTAAGATTTACAGGATTTTCTACACTGTCAACCCATAAGGATTTCCTAAATCTTAAAGCCTTGTATATAGACACTCTGTTCCAGTTGGTAGGCTTGTTTGGATGGAATGAAACAGTCTCATAACCTGACTTATTAAGTGTTCGTATCAGCGAGCTTATCCTTGTCTTACCCTTTAGGTAAGTCTGATACGCAACCGCTCCATTCGGATAAGCAATCATTGAATCACCTGTCAGAAATTCATACTCTGAATTCGCTGTATTCCCACCATATACAGAAGAAAATACAGTTCCTTTTATAGTATTCTCTTCCATGCTGTCCATAAACGGTGTTACAGGTTCACTTGTATTAAAATCGCCAAGTACTGACAAATCGGTAAATGATTCATTCATAATTACCAGGATATTTGGTTTTTTATCAGTTCCCTTATCACCCGTATATCCTTCTGCAACCTGCTTTAACTCATCAGCATCATACCCCGTCGGCTCCTCAAGATTTGAATACTTTAAGTCCATCATAAGATTAAGTGCCACACCGTTTTTTGTATGCTTCCAGAAATACGGCTCAATTCCACAATCTGCCATAAGAGGCGTCTTCAAAAACAATGTCAATACTCCAAAAGTGAATCCAAGTCCACACACTCTGATAAGAATATTCCACTTAAGTCCGGATGGCTTTGTCTTTGACTGAAGCTTAAGTACATATACAGAAGAAATGGTTCCTGTTAAAAACCATATGAAAATACAAAGGTATTCTGGCCATTCCTTAAAAGTATAGCTTCCCATAACTTCTGCTGCAGTTCCTACTGAGAACAAATCTGCAAAGAAAAATGGAAGTCCTCTCTCATCTGTAAGGAACAGATTTGCAATAAGAAGTATAAATAAAAATGTATTAAACACTGCTACTGTAGCAGGAAGTCTGTATATCAGTGAAAATATAAATACAAATATTGTTACATATATTATTCCGTTGAGCCAGAATCTGATATTTGTGGGTTCTATATTCTTACTGTTTCCACAAAAATATTCCATATAGTAGAACATCAAATAAATATTCCTTACTATAAGTGCTCCCTTTACCAGAACATCATACTTAGAGCCCTTCTTTATATATTCAATAGCATATATTGCAATAAAGAAAACAAGATCAATAAGTATTGTAGCAATAAAGAATTCAAATACTGTCTTCTTCAGACCGAAATATAAAATAATACCAACAAAAATATCTATCAGCCAGTTTGCCGCCAAAACCATAGCAAGCTTTCTGTTTTTGATATCTAAAATTTTATTCATGATAGTTTTCCTCTCATAATTTACTTCGTCAAAGATAATACAATAATTTTTATATTTATTCAAGCCTGATTTTTACACGATAACATCACCTGTATTATATGAAACTACCTTTTTTAGGTCATTTGGATTTAACTCAACCTGATAACCTATCTTCCCTCCTGAAAAAATAACGGTGTCTAAATTTTCTACCGTATTATGAAATGTAGTCTTAAATAATTTCTTCATTCCAATAGGTGAGCAGCCTCCATGAATGTACCCGGTAGTAGGTAACAAATCTTTTGATTTAAGCATGGATATCGATTTTTCGCCAACACATGCCGCCGCTTTTTTTAGATCTAGTTCCTCTTCAACAGGTATTACAAATACATAATACTCGCCGGACTTTGCCTGTGTCACAAGTGTCTTAAATACCTTTCTGGGATCCTGTGATAACACACTGGCAACTTCAACGCCGCTGATGGCGCCCGTACTTTCGTAATTATGATACTCATATGAGATTTTTGCCTTGTCAAGTATTCTCATAACATTTGTTTTTTGTTCTTTTGCCATAAAATTATCAACCACCTTATCCTACACACATAATGAAATATACCTTAAATAGTAACATTTTTTTTATAATTGTCAATCTTTCGTTTTTTAAGTATAATGTACTACGTTTGGAGATGATTCTTCTACGACTGAGATAAAAAACAAAAGCGTCACAGTTAGCCCTGATGACAGAATGGAGATTTTTATGAAACAAAAACTGAGTATTCTATTAATTACCTCAACGCTTATATGTGCATTATGTGCAGGGTGCAATAATAATTCGTCACAGACCAAAGTGAATCAAAATAATGAACAACAGAATACGAGTTCTACTTCAACATCTGAGAGCGAGAGCTTCGTATTTCGTCCTATTGTGGACAGTCCTTTTTACGAGAATGCATATTCGAAGGAACATATGCAGACTTTCAGAAATATGATGAATGCTCTGATGGAATATAAAACTGAATTTGTCATCGAAGAAGGTGTTGAATGGTGGGAAGTTGAGGAGTTTACTCCCTATATGTTTCCTGCTTATGAATATGTAGTTAAACAAATTGACCAGAATGGTCTAACCGGAAATATAGTTTATAAAAATGACAAGGAGTCGACAGAAACTTTAATTAGGGAATTTGCAGAGAAAGTGGAATGGTGGATTAATTCCTGTACAAAACCGGAAGAGCCTGATGTTCTAAAAGCATTGGAGCTTTATCATAAGTTATCCTTGGAATTTACATACGATTATGATGTTTACAATTCCATAACTCAGGGTGAATTTTTCGAAGAAGATATAAGTCCATACCATGCCATTATGGAATCCACCGGAGTGTGCCAGTCAATTGCGCCTGCTTATTCATATCTTTTGATGCAGGTTGGAATAGATGCCTGCCCGGCCGGGGGACTCCTCAATGATAATTCCGCTGCTCATGTATGGACTGCGTTAAAGCTTTATGATAAATGGTTTTTTGCTGATATCACATACGAAAATACAGATGGCAGTGAAGGAAAACGCCTATATTACTTTGGCGAGACCACAGAGAAGCGTGCAAACGAAGATAATTACTCAATAGATACGATGAATATAGGTGAATGTAACTGTGTATGGGCAAAAGACTTTGATTTCTCAGATGAGAGATTCTTTGTTTTAGATAATATATCCGAGGTTAAGGAAATGACTTACGACTCAGATAATGTAATTATAGAAGGATTAGACTACAGTTGTGATCCTATTACTGTTAAGATACCTTTAGAGTAGTATTGTAACTGGTCAAATCGGACTTTGGGTTTCTAACGGTAGCACTGGTTTCATCTGGCAGATAAAACACTAATTTCATTTCAAATGGAATTCCTTTTTGCAGAACAATCTGTCGCAAAAACATTCCTACTGCATTTGACATTGGAATTCCTAACTGATCCAATACACTTTCAGCCTGTTCCTTAAGTTCAGGCTCAACACGTGCGAAAATATTTGCTGTTCTTGCCTTTTACAGTTAAACGTGATGAATGCTTGCATTCGTGAACATTTAGCTGTAAAAATATATTTAGCGGATACGCCACGCTGAGAAAACGACAGTTTTCGAGGTTGGCTCTGAACAGATAATATAATTTCATCATAAGCTATACCCCGACAGATTTCTTCAGTTGCAACATCTGGTATAATATGGATGAATTGAGATGAATTGCAACACGAAAAGATTATATATCGATTATTGGGCAACATAAATAAGAAAAGTCCCGGAAAATTTCCAGGACTTCTCCAAATATTCTTATATCTTAGAATTCAATTCTTTGGTTTTCTCGTTGTACGCTCGGGCGAAAACAAATACTCACTTCGTTCGTGCTTGTTTTCGTTCCTCGCTACACAATACCCTGAGCTGTCATAGCGTCAGCAACTTTTTCGAAACCAGCGATGTTAGCACCAGCTACGTAGTTACCTTCCATACCATACTTCTTAGCTGCAGCGTCTAAGTTATGGAAAATGTTAACCATGATTGTCTTAAGCTTAGAATCAACTTCTTCAAATGTCCAGCTAAGTCTTTCGCTGTTCTGAGACATTTCAAGAGCAGATGTTGCAACACCACCGGCATTTGCAGCCTTACCTGGTGCAAAGAGCACACCATTCTGCTGTAAGTATTCTGTAGCTTCGATTGTTGTAGGCATATTAGCACCTTCTGCAACAGCAGTTACACCATTTGCAACTAATGCCTTAGCATCTTCAAGAAGAAGTTCGTTCTGTGTAGCACATGGAAGAGCAACATCACACTTAATTGTCCATACGCCACGACCTTCATGATATTCAGCACTTGGTCTGTTAGCAGCATATTCTGTAAGTCTTGCTCTCTTAACTTCCTTAACTTCCTTAAGAAGTTCAACATCGATTCCTTCTGGATCATAAATCCATCCTGTAGAATCTGAAACAGTTACAACCTTAGCTCCAAGCTGCTGAGCCTTCTGTGTAGCGTAGATAGCAACATTACCTGAACCAGATACACATACAGTTGCTCCCTTGATGTCCTTACCATTGCACTTAAGCATTTCTTCTGTAAGGTAAAGAAGTCCATAACCTGTAGCTTCTGTTCTTGCAAGAGATCCACCATAAGAAAGTCCCTTACCTGTAAGAACTCCTTCATATACTCCACGAATTCTCTTGTACTGACCGAACATATAACCGATTTCTCTTGCACCTGTTCCGATGTCACCTGCTGGTACGTCAGTATCAGCACCAATATATTTGCAAAGCTCTGTCATAAAGCTCTGGCAGAATGCCATAATTTCTCTGTCAGATTTTCCCTTAGGATCGAAATCTGAACCACCTTTACCACCACCGATTGGAAGTCCTGTAAGTGAGTTCTTAAAAATCTGCTCGAAACCTAAGAACTTAATAATACCAAGGTTTACTGAAGGATGTAATCTAAGTCCACCCTTGTATGGTCCGATAGCACTGTTGAACTGTACACGGTATCCTGTGTTAACCTGTACCTGACCCTTATCATCTACCCAAGGTACTCTGAACTTAATCTGTCTTTCAGGATTACAGATTCTTTCAAGAAGAGCATCTTTTCTGAATTTCTCTTCATTAGCTTCTACTACCGGTCTAAGAGATTCAAGTACCTCTTTAACTGCCTGATGGAATTCAGGCTCTGCTGGGTTTTCTTTTACGATTCTTTCAATTACCTCATCAACGTATGACATTTTTGTTTTCCTCCTTAATTATACATTTATAACTATTTGTAATACGCAAATAGAATGTCATTAGTAGTACTGAACGCGCCATAAATACATTTGTCCGTACACTGCAACATATTATACTACTATTTTTTATTATTTTTCAAGTATTTTTTGAAAAATATTGATATTTTTTATAATTTTTCAACTAAATTGATTTATTTTAATCTCCATTTGCATTTTGCATTATTTATGGTGTAAAATATATATTATAAAAATATTCTTGTAGGTACCAGTCTGCGGAATGTGAGATTAGTATGAAAAATCTCGCCGATGCGCCGATTTTGCATACAGCTAATTGAGACGGAGCCTCAATTAGCCCTGATCGCAGTAGAGAAATCGCCTTCGCGAATTTCTCTTCGCGGTGTCTCCGCAATAAATTGCTCCGACATGGAGGTTTTTATGGAAAACAAAATCGATTTACTTAAAGACATTATAGCAAACAGCAAAAAAATTGTATTCTTTGGTGGTGCCGGAGTTTCCACCGAAAGCGGTGTGCCAGACTTTAGAAGTGTAGACGGGCTTTATAATATGAAATACAAATATCCGCCTGAGACTATTTTAAGCCACACATTTTTCGTAAAAAAGACAGAAGAATTTTATGATTTTTACAGAGACAAGATGTTGTTTGAAAATGTATTACCAAACAATGCCCACAAGACCCTTGCAAAGCTTGAACAGGATGGCAAGCTCACAGCAGTTGTTACCCAGAACATCGATGGTCTTCATCAGCTTGCAGGTAGCAAAAATGTTCTGGAATTACATGGAAGTGTTCATAGAAATTACTGTACTTCCTGCAATGCACCATTCAAAATGATTGATATTTTAAACGGAACAGGAATACCAAGATGTGATAAATGTGGTGGCATAATCAAGCCTGACGTAGTCCTTTATGAAGAAGGCTTAGATGATGATACCGTATCAAATGCAATTGCCCACATATCAGAATGTGACACACTAATAGTTGGAGGCACTTCTCTTGCAGTATACCCAGCCGCCGGACTTCTTAGATACTTCTCTGGAAAAAATCTTATATTAATCAACAAGTCCACTACTCCAATGGATAGCAAGGCAACACTTATTATTAATGATAATATCGGTGAAGTTCTTTCAAAAGTTGTAAATTTATAACACAAAAAGGAATGTCTAATTCAAGGCATTCCTTCATTCTTATAAAATTACCCTGTCTGCACAGCGTTGGCAACAATTTTCTGAAGTTTCCTTTTGTCGTCTCCATACTTTATTTTTTCTTCACTCTTCAAATGACATACATATGCATACAGCACAAGAGCTACTAAATATCCTAAAAAACACAATAATGCAATTATGTATGCAAAATCGGCGCATCAGCGCGATTTTTCATACTAATTTCTAGTAAACTGCTCATGTTCCTTCTTAAGCTCTAAAAATAACTCTTGTGCATTCCATTCCGCATTAGTCTCTGTTAACATCGCCTTAAGATTAATTTTTCCCACACCGTTTTTGTAAAATGAAGCAATTAATTTATCAACCATAGAACTAGTGAATCCACCCATTACTATCATCTCTTCAGTCAATTCTTCAGAGTCGTACTTCCCATAGTTATCTGGAAATTTTCCCTCAAAAATCATACCTATTGGCACATCATAAAGCTCTTTATTAACAAATTTACCTCTTATTCCAAGCAAAAGCAGGGATTTTTTTATGCCTGCCACTCTCTTTTTATCTGTTACGTTAAATACAAGAAGTGTTGGTTTCATATCTACTCCTCAGTGCTCTTTGTTGTTTCAGATTTGTCCTTATTCGAAGACTTCTTCGTGGTTTTCTCTTTCTCATCCTTCTTCGACGATTTCTTTGTTGTTGTCTCTTCTTCTTTTTTAGACTTCTTCTTTGTTGTTGTCTCTTCTTCCTTTGAAGATTTCTTCTTTGTCGTTGTCTCTTCTTCTTTCTTAGACTTCTTCTTTGTTGTCGTCTCTTCTTCCTTTGAAGACTTCTTCGTGGTTGTCTCTTTCTCGTCTTTCTTCGAAGTTGTATCTTCGTTATTAGAAGGCTCCATAGGAGAAATTGCACTTATAAATTTGGCAAGATTCTTATCCTTCTTGCAAGCGTTCTCCAATCTCTTATTAACATCATCATTATATTCTATGATTTCTTCGTTTCCCGCAAGACTCTTGATATATTCTAATATCTTGTCATTCTTCTCGACTGCAGTACACACTACGTACTTCCCATCCTTCTTAGCCACATAAATCATCATAGCTCCCGGAGCCTGTGTGTCAATATTAACAATCTTGTTGTTATATGAAGCAAAAACAACATATTCATCCTTAGCCTGACCCTTTACAAATCTCAATTCTATATCGTTATACGCTTCAATATACTGTTTTTCAAGCTGCAGCTTATCCTCCGATACATTGTCAATATCGTCTACCAGTGTCTTAAGCGACTTCATATCCACATTCTCAATAGCTGCAATATAATCATTAACAAGAGTCTGTATCTCTTTGTTCGTAACTTCCTTCATATGAATCTTTGTAACATCTTCTGACTTCTTAGCGCTACTACCTGTAGTAACATCCACCACCAATACCACTAAAAGCACAAGTGAAAGAATTAACGATGTAAATATTAAAACCATTTTCGCGTTAATATTTTCAAACAAGTTAACTTTCTCTTTCTTTTTCTTGGCACTTAATTTGTCAGCCCTGTTTCTTCGACGCTCTTCATATGGCTTTATATCCTCAATCTCATCAATTATATTCTGAAGCATATCGATATCAACTTCATCATCATCAAAAAAACTGTCATCTTCAGGTTCTCTTGTATCTGTATCAAGAGTCTCTTCATCTATATCTATATTTTTCTTATCTTTAGACATTGTTTCCCTCATTTCTCTTCTTGCAATAAATGAAAAAATTTCACTATAATAATATATCAGAGTATAGATACAAATGCAACGACTATATGAAATATCAAAAACCCTTACTCGAAATTCTATTTTCAAGTACTCCAAAAGCAAACAATGCCCCATTTAACAATGTGAAAACTATCTCATATGAGGCTATGATTGAATTGAATTTGTAACAAATTACAAATAGTATTATATTTATGAAAATTATTTTTCTGACCATACTCCTGATTTTAGTTATTCTTGAAGATGATAACGGACGTCCCGGATTCACTACCGGAGCATATTCAAACATAAACAAACTACAAATCAAAGCAAGGATAATAATTATCTTATTTACAAAAATTGCCGTATCAATATTAACAAATACAATCCCAACCATATACAATGTTACCGATAACACCAAACAGACTTCGCTTCTCTTTGAATGATATCCACCCGAAAACATCCTAAGCGGCACAAAGAAAATAATATAGCATACAAAAAACAAACCTTGTCCCAATAATAAGCTAATACTTAATAATATTAATAACAGTAACGAATTCAACATTATTACCTCCATAGCATACTCACACACGCTAAGATTCTTCTCTGTAATAAGCTTCTTTTTTATCATTTTACTACAAATATATTTTGATATAATATTAAACATAGCTACTCCTCTTAACAATTATATTAGCATCTACAACTCATTTATCACACCCTTATCCATCTCATGCACAGTATCACATAGTAATCCTCTACGCCGGAGCAATTTATTGATAAGACACCTCAACTAGAAATTCGCGCAGGCGATTTCTCTTCTGCGATAAGGGCTAATTGAGGCTCCGATTCAATTAGATTAAATTGCATATCTATATAAACTCGTTTATCGTGTTCCATATATATTTTTATATGTATGATTAACCTTTCCCGTTTTTAAATCAACATAAAAACAGGTATACTTATTGTCATTTTTATTTTGAGTTATTATCTTCCAAACAGGGGTTCCTAACGTAGTTTCTCCTGTTTCATCTGTAGAATCTATAACAAACTGATACACAATCTCTATTCCATACACATCATATATTGAATTATCTCCTATGGATTTTGA
>JBGVIE010000021.1:0-9733 GCA_045122895.1 Lachnospiraceae bacterium | reverse complement strand
GCTATTGGGTGCAATGAATTTGAAGTATATATTCAGCCGATAGTAGATGCGAAGACAGAAGAATGTATAGGTGGTGAAGCACTTATCAGGTGGAACAGTGGTAAGCTGGGGCTTTTAACACCGGGAGAATTCATACCACTGGCAGAACACTTGGGACTTATTACACCTATAGGAGAGTATGTCTTAAGACAGGTATGTATGACTAACAAGAGGTGGAGTGATATGGGAATAGATTTTCATATCAACGTTAATTTGTCTGTAGTACAACTGTTGCAGAACAATGTTGTGGAGACAATTGAGAATGCGATAAATATGTCGGGTGTAAACCCTGATAATCTCGTTCTCGAGATGACAGAAAGTCTTGCTGTTAATGATATGAACAGGATGAAGAAAATTATTGACAAGATAAAGGCGTTGGGGATAAAAATTGCACTTGACGATTTTGGAACAGGATATTCATCACTTAATTATATTAAGCAAATGGATTTGGATATTATTAAAGTAGACAGAACGTTTATAAAGGACATTCAGGAGGATGATTACGCGCAGGCATTTGTAAAGCTTATATCTGATTTGTCAGAAAAACTAAATGCAAAGGTTTGCGTTGAGGGTGTTGAAGAAGAGGAACAGTTAAAAATCCTTAAGAATATGAATGTATCTATGATACAGGGGTACTATTTTGGTAAACCAATGCCAATATGCGAATTTGAGAAGAAATATATTTTTAAAGAAGACCAGTACAGCGAATATTAAGTAATTGGCAGTTTGAACTAGAGAGGAAAACAGAAGGATGGCAGTTGTTATATTTTTTATAATTTTATCAGTGAGCTGCTTTGGTTATTATGCATTTGCAGCATCGTATGCAGGAATACATTCAGCATTTTTGTGGTTTTGGCTTATGGCAGGCTCAGGTTTTTTTGCGCTATCAGCATTGTCATACATGTGTGTAAAACACGACTGGCTTAAGGTGATTCCAAAGGCTGTTAAATACTTTGCTGTAGTGGTTATTTCACTTGGGATTATTTTGTTTGTAGTGCTTGAAGGTATGGTTATCAGCGGGATGAATTCAAAGCCTGATATGGATGCAGATTATGTTATTGTTCTCGGAGCACAGGTCAGAGGGACCAGGGTTACTAAGTCGCTCGCAAAAAGACTTAATGCCGCATATGAGTACTCTAATGACAACAAAGATTGTAAGATAATTGTATCGGGAGGTCAGGGTGTGTCAGAAGATATTTCGGAGGCACTTGCTATGAAGAATTATCTTGTGGATAAAGGAGTTGATGAAGATAGAGTTATTATGGAAGATAAATCGACTACAACGAAAGAGAATCTATTATTTAGCAAGGACATAATAGCTGATGAGGATGCTAAGGTTGTCATAGTTACCAATAATTTTCATGTCTACAGAGCGAAGAAGCTTGCAAAAAAGTTAGGATATAAAAATGTTTCGGGAATGGCAGCAAAATCAGATAACCGTTTGATTTTAAATTATATGGTAAGAGAAGGTCTTGCTATTTTTAAAGAAATGTTAATGGGAAATATTTAGTTGACATTAATTTTTAAAATGCTATAATCTTACTAGAATAAATTAACACGATGACGAGAAGAGTAGATAATGCAGAAGATTCAGAGAGAGACTAGATGGTGTGAATGTCTTATTGGAGTATTATTGAAGACTACCTCCGAGTGGCCCTAATCCGGTCCGTTGATTACGTTATAATCGAACAGATGATGGTCTGTGAGTGATTTGCGATAGCGAATAATTAGGGTGGAACCGCGTTAATACGTCCCTTCGGTGTTAGGCACTGAAGGGATTTTTTATTTCAGTCGGCGAAGAGTGCGATGCACATCTCGCAAGCAATAACGCCCGGGCGTTAATGAATTTAAGAAAGGACAAGGGAAAATGAAAATTACATTAAAAGATGGATCAGTAAAAGAATATGCACAGAGTATGGCTGTGATTGATATCGCGAAGGATATCAGTGAAGGTCTTGCAAGAAATGCATGTGCAGCAGAAGTGAATGGAGAAGTTGTTGACCTTAGAACAGTTGTAAATGAAGACTGCGAGCTTAGTATATTGACATTCAATGACGAAGCAGGTAAGGCGGCCTACAGACATACAACCTCTCATGTACTTGCAGAGGCAGTGAAGAGACTTTATCCCGATGCAAAACTTGCAATTGGACCATCAATTGATACAGGTTTCTACTATGATTTTGAGCATGAATCATTCTCGAGAGAAGACTTGGACAAAATCGAAGCTGAGATGAAGAAGATTATTAAGGAAAATGCAGAGCTTGAAAAGTTCACATTGCCAAGGGAAGAGGCAATCAAGTTCATGGAGGAAAGACAGGAGCCATATAAGGTGGAATTGATTAGAGATCTTCCACAAGACGCTGTTATTTCATTCTACAGACAGGGTGAATTCGTAGATTTATGTGCAGGACCACACCTGATGAAAACAGGAGTTATCAAAGCATTTAAGTTGATTTCGTCATCTGGTGCATACTGGAGAGGTAATTCAGACAACAAGATGCTTGCAAGAATTTACGGAACAGCTTATACAAAGAAAGCAGATCTGGAAGAATATCTTGAATATCTTGAAGATATCAAGAAGAGGGATCATAACAAGCTTGGACGTGAGATGGAGTTATTTACAACTGTTGATGTCATAGGACAGGGACTTCCGCTTCTTATGCCAAAGGGAGAAATTATGGTCAGAACACTTCAAAGATGGATTGAAGACGAAGAGGAAAAGAGAGGTTATGTGAGAACAAAGACTCCTCTTATGGCAAAATCTGACCTTTACAAAATCTCAGGACATTGGGATCACTACAAAGAAGGTATGTTTGTACTTGGAGATGAGGAGAAGGACAAAGAAGTATTTGCACTTCGTCCAATGACATGTCCGTTCCAGTACTATGTATATAAGGCAAGTCAGAAGAGCTACAGAGACCTTCCTATAAGATATGGTGAAACATCTACATTGTTTAGAAATGAAGATTCAGGTGAGATGCATGGACTTACAAGAGTAAGACAGTTCACAATTTCAGAAGGACATTTAATTGTGCGTCCTGATCAGATGGTGGAAGAGTTTAAGGGATGTCTTGCACTTGCAAAATATTGTCTTGAGACACTTGGTGTAGAAGAAGATGTGACATACCATTTATCAAAGTGGGATCCTGATAACAAGGAAAAATATATAGGTGAGCCAGAAGTCTGGGAAGAGACAGAAGGACATATTAGAAATATTTTAGAAGAGCTTGGCGTTAAGTATACAGAAGATGTAGGCGAAGCAGCGTTCTATGGACCAAAGGTAGACATTAACGCGAAGAATGTATACGGAAAAGAAGATACAATGATTACAATTCAGTGGGATGCACTTCTTGCAGAACAGTTTGATATGTATTATGTAGACCAAAATGGCGAAAAGGTGAGACCATATATCATTCATAGAACATCAATGGGATGTTATGAGAGAACATTGGCATGGTTAATCGAGAAATACGCAGGACTTTTCCCAACATGGTTATGTCCTGAACAGGTAAGAGTACTCCCAATTTCTGAAAAATATGCAGATTACGCAGCAAAGGTAGAAGCTGAACTTAAAGAAAATGGTATCAGAGCTACAATGGATAACAGATCTGAAAAGATTGGTTTCAAGATTAGAGAGACAAGACTTGACAGAGTTCCATATATGCTTGTTGTGGGTGAAAAAGAACAGGCTGAAGGAAAGGTATCTGTAAGAAGCAGATATCTTGGTGACGAGGGACAAAAAGATCTTTCACAGTTTATTGATGACATCTGCAAGGAAATCAGAACTAAAGAGATTAGAAAAATCGAAGTGACAGAAGAAAACAAAGGAAACAAATAAAAGAGGTAGAGGCAGTGTTGTTGCTGCCTCTATTTTTCTATGTAAAAATGCTGGTAATCAATCGGGTCATTCCATTCGCCACCCCAGGTAAAGCCGTTGTTAATGAAAGCATTATAACAAACATCACCCTTTTCTATTTTGTGAGGGAAATCTTTTGCTCTGTCGGCGTATTCTTTGCCGTTAGTCGGTAACACATTCCTGTCTCCGAAGGTTGACCTGACATAAGGGTTGTATAGTGGGTTGATATCAATTGCCAGCCCATAGCTGTGGTCTGATACTGTTGTAGTGCCATCAATAAAACGATAGTTGAATGCAGATGAATTGTTATCAGCCATTGAGAGATCATCATTAGCGTCATATTCATCGATAAGCTTTATTTTTTCAATCTCGTATTTGGCTTCATACAGTTCATAGAATACCTTGAGAGTAGCTTTTGCAATTGATTTGTTGACAATTAATTCTCCGCTTTGTATTTCCTTGTTGAAATCATAGTAAAGCACTTTTAGATAAGATAAATTGTCTAAAGAATAGTCGCAGCCAACCGGGTAAGATTTGCCGGTTATTTTTTTGATTATATCAGCAGGAAGCGGTTCACTTGTGAATCCTTCCTTATATTCATAGACATCTGATTTTGTTGTTTGTATTTCTTTTGTAGTGGTACTTTCGGACAAAATAATTTCCTCCTTTTCAAATGGTGTAAAATATACTATAATAGCTACCAGAATGCTGGCTGATAAAGCTAAGATAGTGATAAGTAGTTTTTTACTTTTCATATCTGTCAACCTCTATATTTTAATATTAAATAGTATAGCATATTTTCTGAATAAAAAATTATTTTTTGAACAGAATAATATATGTAGCCTGTAGTAATTTTTAAAATGGAGGAAAATATGCCAGTATTAGATTGTAGCGTAAGAACATGTTATTACAATAAGGAAAATAGTTGCTGCCTTGATGCAATCAAGGTGGAAGGTACTACAGCGGAAGTGTCATCTGCGACAGAATGTAGCAGTTTCAAGGAAAAGACAGGTGAGTCCTTGACAAATGGATGTTGTGGTTCACCGTCATGTAAGCTTTCTGTAGATTGTATGGCTGAGAAATGTATGTTTAACAGTGGACATAGCTGTACGGCAAAGCATATTGATATTTCCGGTAGAAATGCACACAGAAGCGAAGATACAGAATGTGACAGTTTTGAAATGCGATAGAAAAAATAAAAAAAGTATTGACATCGGTGAATTAAGGTGTTAATATATCAGAGTTGAACGAAGACCGGCGTTGGCGTCGGCAGAAGCAGAGTATCCACTCTCACCAGGTAGCGTCAGTTGACAGCTCACTCTGGTACATACTTTTTAGAATATTATTCCTACGTTTGTAGTGTGTATAATCTGATAATTAGTGGATAGTCTTGCTATCCACTTTTTTTCGTTTTTTAAGATTTGGAGGTGCACTACTATTAGCGATTTAATGATTAACGAACAGATTCGTGACAAAGAGGTTCGTCTTATAGGCGAAGATGGTGAGCAGCTTGGTATCATGTCTGCGAAGGAAGCGTATGCTTTAGCGAAGGAAGCTGAACTTGATTTAGTTAAGATAGCTCCTACAGCAAAGCCACCGGTATGTAAGATCATCGATTATGGTAAGTATCGATATGAACTTGCCCGCAAGGAAAAGGAAGCTAAGAAGAAGCAGAAGGGCATCGATGTGAAGGAGGTACGTTTATCACCAAACATTGAATCTAATGACCTTAACACAAAGGCTAACATGGCTAGAAAATTCCTTGTAAAGGGTGATAAGGTGAAAGTTACATTGCGCTTCAGAGGTAGAGAGATGGCTCATATGTCAAGCAGTATGCATGTCTTAGATGACTTTGCAAAGATACTTGAAGATGTAGCTGTTGTTGAAAAACCGGCCAAGCTTGAAGGAAGAAGTATGCAGATGGTATTAGCTGAAAAAAGGTAATTTTTTACTATATTTAAGGAGGACAATAAAATGCCAAAAATGAAGACAAGCAGAGCAGCTGCTAAACGTTTCAAAAAGACAGGAACAGGTCAGTTAAAGAGAGCAAAGGCTTACAAGAGCCACATCTTAACAAAGAAGTCTGCTAAGAGAAAGAGAAATCTTAGAAAAGCAACTCTTACAGATGCTACAAATGTTAAGAATATGAAGAAGATTTTACCATATTTATAAGAATTTGATTTTAATAGGAGGAAACTGAAATGGCAAGAGTCAAAGGCGGAATGAACGCTAAAAAGAGACATAATAGAACATTAAAGTTAGCGAAGGGTTACAGAGGATCTAGATCTAAGCAGTACAGAGTAGCTAAGCAGTCAGTTATGAGAGCATTAACAAGTTCTTACGCTGGTAGAAAAGAAAGAAAGAGACAGTTCAGACAGCTCTGGATCGCAAGAATCAATGCAGCAGCAAGAATGAATGGTTTATCATACAGCAAGTTTATGTTTGGTCTTAAGTCAGCAGGCGTTGAGATGAACAGAAAGATGTTAGCTGAAATGGCAGTTAACGATGCAGCAGGATTTGCTAAACTTGTAGAAGTTGCAAAGAGCAAATTAGCTTAATTATTAGACTGAATCCGGATTTTACGGATTCGGTCTTTTTTTACAGCTCGAAAGGAGACTGGCTATGAAAAGTAATTTGATAAAGGACACAACAAAGGAAGAAAGAATAGCACTAATTAAAAAATGGATTCCAGATGATGATGGACTAGTTGATTGCGATATGGATTTGTTTGATATCTATGCAGACTATATTAATGGAAAAAGAGAAATTGCGGAAATTAATGCTTCTACAGTGACTGAGTATGTGGAAGGATACTAAAAGCCATGTACCTCACAAGCTGCGCTTGTTTCGGTCGTGGCTGGCGCCACATAAAAAGAGATACCACTACTCACTTACGTAAGCTGTCGCTTCCGACGTGAGTAATGGTATCTCTTTTTGCATGGCTTGTAGCTTTTCGTACAATTTAAAAACTCCCCGAGTTGGGCTCGAACCAACAACCCCACGGTTAACAGCCGTGTGCTCTACCATTGAGCTATCGAGGAATGTCTCATCAACAAAGACTATTATACACTTTTTAGAAGATATGTCAAGAAGAAATTTAAAAAAGTATTTCGCCAAATATAATTTTACAGTTACAAAAAAGTAAAATACTGTAATTGACAATAAATGTGATAAAAAGATATAATATACGAAGCCGAATTAAAGGAATGGAGAGAAAAATGTTATACCAGATTGTAAATGGTGCAGTTAGATTCGCAGATAAAACTGTACTGGAGAATATTAATTTTGAAATAAGAAATACAGAAAAAATCGCAGTGGTAGGAAGAAATGGCTGTGGTAAGACAACGATTCTAAAGCTGATTGCAGGAGAAGTAGATATCGATAAAAGAGACAGCGATGAAGATATTTTTATCGTTAAATCAGGAAATCCTGAAATTGGATATTTAAAACAGATTACTTTTGAAGATCCGGAATTATCTATGGAGAAGGAGATTAGAAAAGTATTTGCGCCATATGTGAAGATGCAAAAAGAACTAGAAGCGATGGCAAAGCATCTTGAGGAGAATTATTCTGAACAGGAAGTTAAGCAGTATACCAATATGCAGGAGCATTTCAATGCAATTGGTGGATATTATTACGAAAAAGAATATGAGACAATGATTAAGAAGTTTGGTTTTTCAAAGGAAGACAAGCAAAAGCCGTTAAAGGAATTTTCAGGTGGACAGCAGACAAAGATTGCGTTTATTAAGCTGCTCCTTACGAAACCGGATATTCTTCTTTTGGACGAGCCTACCAACCATTTGGATATGGAGACAATTGAGTGGCTTGAAGGCTATATCAAAAATTATCCTAAAGCAGTGGTAGTAGTGTCACACGATAGAATGTTTCTCGATAAAATTGCTGATGTTGTGTATGAGATTGAGTATGGAACTGCAAAGAGATATCCCGGAAACTATTCGAATTTTGTAGTCAGAAAAAAAGAAAACTACGAAAAACAGATGAAGGACTATGTTGCACAGCAAAAAGAAATCGAAAGGCTTCAGACGATTGTAGATAAGTTCAAGAATAAACCGACAAAAGTGGCAATGACACGGTCGAAGTTAAAAGCTATTGAGCATATGGATAAAATTGAAAGACCTGATAGATACGATGATAAGAGTTTTCACGCCTTTTTTCAGCCGGACAAAGAGACGGGAAAAGATGTACTGTATGTAAAGGACTTAGCGATAGGATACGACCAGGTGTTATCGACTGTCAATATAGATATTAAAAAAGGCGATAAGATAGGTATCCTTGGCGGAAACGGACTTGGAAAATCAACATTTTTAAAGACAATTGTGGATATTATCAGGCCACTTGGCGGCGAATTTAAGTACGGCACCAATGTTCAAATTGGATATTTTGACCAGCAGATGGCTATGTATAGCAGCAAGGAAACTGTTCTTGATGACTTTTGGAACGAATTCCCAACACTTACTCAGACTGAGATAAGAAATATGCTGGGAGCATTTTTGTTCTCGGGAGATGACGTGTTTAAGACCGTAGATATGTTGTCGGGAGGGGAGAAGGTAAGACTTGCACTATGTAAGATTTTTAAGAGAAAACCTAATGTATTGATTCTTGATGAGCCCACTAACCATATGGATATCGTAGGCAAGGAAACTCTTGAATCAATGTTAAAGGAATATGAAGGAACTGTTATTTTTGTATCCCATGACAGATATTTTATAAAACAGGTGTCGAACAGATTACTTGTGTTTGAGAATGGAAGCAGCAGGGAATACAGATTTGGATACGAAGAGTATCAGGAATATCTTCAAAGAGAGGCGCTTAGGCTTGAGGAAGAAGCTAAAGTATCAAAGAATGAAACTAAGGCGCCTAAAAAAGAGTATTATAATCCTGGAAAAGAACGTTCCAAGTTGGATAGAAAAATAAAAAAACAGGAAGAAAAAATTGAAGTATTAGAAGCTAAGCTGGAAGAATTGAAAGAAGAATTAAATAACCCTGAGTATCAGTCGGATTACTCTAAGCTTACAGAAGTTCAGAGTGAAATTGACAGCGTTGAAGAAGAGCTTATGGAAGAGATGGAGCTTTGGGAAAACTTAATGAACGAAATGAATGGAAATGAGGATTAGAAAATATGTATTATGTACCTGATGGAACAACGAAATGTGGATATTATGAATGTGAAACATGTAAAACCAAGTTTTTATCAATTCAGACTATGGAAAGTATTCCATGTCCTTATTGTGAAGAAGATATTGATCTTGAGATTGGCCCGGATGAAGAACTTGAAAATGGAGCAGAAGCTAATTTGATTGAGGTACTTAAGGGAGAGGATGTCGAGAAGATGGATGCTCTTTTAAGTCTTGCAATAACTGGCGGAGATTATGGTTGGATATAAGAATTAATTAACCGACTACGAACATTTACAAAAAATAGTTGACATTATATAATTACTGTGGTAATATAATGGACGTGTCCGATGAGAGTTGGAAACGGGCGGAAATGCTGGAATTGGCAGACAGGCTAGACTAAGGATCTAGTGTTGGCAACGACGTGAGGGTTCAAGTCCCTTTTTCCGCACTGGATAACCTCTGTTTCATACAGAGGTTTTTTTATATCTATATAAAAATTCAAGTAACTTCAGAGCAACCTCGAAAACTTTCGCTTTCTCGGTGTGGCGTATCCGCCTTGTGTTACCTTCATAACTGTTCAGAGCCTCACCACGAAAACTTTCGTTTTCTCGGTGTGGCGTATCCGCCAAATATATTCTTACAGTTAATTACTCACGAATGCAAGCATTCATCGCAATTAACTGTAAAAATATGCTTGGCT
>JBGVIE010000020.1:0-14526 GCA_045122895.1 Lachnospiraceae bacterium | reverse complement strand
AAAAGTATGTGATGCCTATGACGGTGAAGGCTTTGTGACAGTTGCTAACTACAATTGCCCTGGTCAGTATGTAATTTGCGGTGATGAAGAAGCGGTGACAAATGTTGAAGCTTTATTAAAAGAGAATGGTGCAAAGAGGTGCGTAAGACTTAATGTAAGCGGCCCTTTCCACACAAAGTATATGGAACCTGCAGGAGAAGCACTTAAGGAATATTTTTCTAAGATGACACTTAATAAACCCGAGATACCTATTGTATTAAATGTTACAGGTGATTATCTTAAAGATGAAAGCATAAGTGATGTGTTAGTAAGACAGGTTCAAAACAGTGTAAGACTTGAAGATGGACTTAGAAAGCTTATAACTGATGATGTTGATACATATATTGAGATTGGTCCAGGAAATGCAGTGAGTGGTTTCCTAAAGAAGACTGCAAAGGATATGGGAAAAGAAGTCAAGGTTATGAGCATTGATTCTGTTGAAGATTTTAAGAAAGTGATAGGTGAGATTAATGGATAATAGAAAAATAGCGCTTGTTACAGGTGGAAGCAGAGGAATTGGAAGAGCTATATGCGTAAGACTTGCAAAAGCAGGCATGGATATAGTGTTCAACTATCAGTCAGGAGCAGAGGCGGCAGAAGAGACAAAGAAACTTGTAGAAGAACAAGGGGCAAAGGTGTTGGCTGTTAAGGCTGATATAAGTAAATCAGAAGATTGCGATATGCTTATAAAAGAAGCCCTTGCATTTGGAGATGGAAGAATTGATGTTCTTGTAAACAATGCAGGAATCACAAGAGATAATCTTCTTGCAAGAATTAAGGACGAAGATCTTGATGCAGTTTTAAATGTTAACCTTAAGGGAACATTTTATATGATGAGAGGCATTACAAAGATAATGCTTAAACAGAAATACGGAAGAATCATTAATATGAGTTCTGTAGTTGGTGTTATGGGAAATGCAGGCCAGGTTAATTATTCAGCCAGCAAAGCAGCGGTGATTGGTATGACTAAATCACTGGCAAGAGAAGTGGCTTCAAGAAAAATCACAGTAAATGCTGTTGCACCGGGTATGATTGAAACAGATATGACAGATGCAATACCTGAAAGTGCAAGAGAAAATATTTTAAACAGTATTCCATTTAAAGAAATGGGTAAACCGGAAGATATAGCAAATATGGTTGCGTTTTTGGCAAGCGATGAAGCAAAGTATATAACAGGACAAGTATTCTGTGTAGATGGAGGAATGGCAATATGAGAAAAGTAGTTGTAACAGGTCTTGGTGCAGTGACACCAATTGGTAACACAGTTTCACAGATGTGGGATTCAATCAAAGCAGGAAAATGTGGTATTGATACTATCACACACTATGACATTGAAGGAAGAAAGGTTACTCTTGCAGGCGAAGTGAAGGACTTTAATCCAGAAGAGAGAATTGAAAAGGGTGCGCTTAGAAAATTAGATATGTTTACTGTTTTTGCACTGGCAGCAGCAGGAGAAGCTATGGAAGATTCCGGACTCGATATGGAAAAAGAAGACAGAGACAGATGCGGCGTTATTTTCTCTAGTGGTATTGGTGGTCTTGGAACAATTCAGAATGAATGTACAAGAGGATTAAATAAAGGCTTTGACAGAGTATCGCCTCACTTTATTCCTATGTCTATTTCAAATATGGCAGCAGGACATATTGCGATTAAGTATGGTTTGAACGGAATGTGTACATGTGTGGTAACAGCTTGTGCAAGTGGAACAAATGCAATCGGAGATGCTTTCAGACAAATTAGAGACGGATACCATGATGTAATGGTATGTGGTGGTTCAGAAGCCAGTATAACAGAACTTGGTATAGGTGGATTTACATCTATGAAGGCACTTAGTGAATCAAAGGATCCTAACAGAGCATCTATCCCTTTTGATAAGGAAAGAAATGGTTTTGTTATGGGTGAAGGTGCAGGTGTGCTTGTGCTTGAAGATTATGACCATGCAGTAGCAAGAGGAGCAAAGATTTATTGTGAAATCGTAGGATATGGTGCTACATGTGATGCTAATCATGTAACAGCTCCACTTGCAGACGGAAGTATGGCTGCAAAGGCTATGACAAAGGCTATGGAAGATGGAAATGTAGATCCGTCATCAGTAAATTATATTAATGCTCATGGAACATCTACATCTCTTAATGATAAAGGTGAAACAAAGGCTATAAAGCTCGCATTTGGTGAAAATGCAGACAAATTAATGGTAAGCTCTACTAAGTCGATGACAGGTCACTTACTTGGAGCAAGTGGTGCTGTTGAAGCTATAATTACAGCACTTAGTGTTCATAATGATATTGTACCACCTACTATTAATTACCAGGTACCAGATGAAGAGTGTGACCTTGATATTGTTCCGAACAAGATGAGGGAAGTAACTGTTAACTATGCTATGTCTAACTCACTTGGATTTGGTGGACATAACGCATCAATTGTTTTTAAGAAATGGAGTAAATAAATGCAGTTAAATTCAAATGAAATACAGGAAATATTGCCACACAGATATCCTTTTCTGTTGGTAGACAGAATTGTTGAAGGTGAACCTGGAAAAAGTGCTAAGGGAATAAAGTGTGTTACAGCTAATGAAATGCAGTTCCTTGGTCATTTTCCACAGAAACATGTTATGCCTGGAGTACTTATCATTGAAGCATTGGCACAGACAGGTGCTGTAGCTTTACTGTCATTAGAAGAAAATAAGGGTAAGATTGCTCTTTTTGGCGGAATAAAAAATGCTAAATTTAAGAGACAGGTTGTTCCTGGCGATGTATTAGAACTTATTTGTGAAATAATAGCATCAAAAGGACCTATCGGAATAGGAAAGGCAGAAGCTTATGTTGATGGAAAGTTAGCAGTGAGCGCAGAACTTACATTTGCAATAGATAAAGAAAGCTGATATAATTACATAAAATGAGTGATTATTCAAAGGAGAAAAGATATGTTACAACAGGTGTTTGGAAGTGTTTATACGAAATTTAAATTGCATTTTTATATGAAAGTATTTGAGAAATGGCATGACAGAGAGGCTTCTCTTACGACTGTTGAAACCTTTTGTATGGAAATAATTTATGCATTGGATAATCCGACAGTTGCTACATTTGCTGCTGTTGCTAATATATCTTCTCCTAATGCGGCATACAAGATAAATAATCTTGTAAAAAAAGGTTACCTTGAAAAAGTACAGTCTAAGGAAGATAAAAGGGAGTACAGACTTCAGGTAACTGAAAAATATATGAACTATTACAACATAAGCTATAATTATATAAATGTTGTTATGAAGAGAATAGAGGAGCGTTTTTCAGAGGATGAAATAAAGACGCTTGAAAAGGTCCTGACTATTATGGATGAGGAATTGATGCCTGAAATTGACTGGAAGGTAAGAATGTAAAATAGGGATTAAACCTGGACAAAAGCTGTGATAACTTTGTTGTTACGGCTTTTTTATGTTATAATACTTTGAAGAATTAATAAAGAATGGAGTAACTGTTCAGAGCCAACCTCGAAAACTGTCGTTTTCTCGGTGTGGCGTATCCGCCAAATAGATTTATACAAAAAAGTGCTCTTGAATGCAAGCATTCATCGCTCTTTTTTGATAAATCTGCTTGGCTCTGAACAGTTACAGAATGGAGATAATTATGGATATAACGATGCTTGCAGGACCTGTAATTGGTTCAGTGATTGGATATTGTACAAATAGTATTGCAGTTAAGATGCTTTTTTACCCAAGAAAAGAGATAAGAATATTAGGGCACAAATTGCCGTTTACGCCGGGGGCTATTCCAAAAGGAAAAGACAGACTGGCTGAAGCTATGGGTGATGTGGTTGGAAATAGACTGATTACACAGGAAGATATAGAGAAGAAGCTTTTATCAGATGATGTGACTCTTGCAATATCAGGGGTGATTAGTGAGGTAATCAATGTTCCTGTGATGGAGGGAATCGCAAAGACCACCAATCTTCCAAAAAGCAGTATAGATAATATGTGTGACACTCTGGCTGGATTTGTTAGTAAATCTATAGTAGAAGCACTTTCAAATGTTGATTTTTCTGCTATTCTTGTGGAGAAGGCACCTGCAATTATTAAGTCGAAAATACAAAATCCTATGATTTCCATGTTTTTATCTGAGGAGATGTTAGCGTCTATGCTGGCTCCTATGGGGGATGAAATAAAAACTATGGTTCTTAATGAGGGATTTGATTATATCAATCCTCTTGTAAAAGAAAAGGTAGAAGCGCTTGCTGATGAGTCAGTCTTGGAAATTTCAGGTCATATGGAGATTGACGAACAGACTCTTAGCTGTATACTTACCTCTATCTGTATGTCCCTTGTGAGAGGCCAGCTTAATAATATTATGGAAAAACTGGATATTAAGTCTATTGTTGAAGAGAAGGTTAAAGAGATGGATGTAGAACAGGTTGAGGAGATGGTTATGACTGTTATGAAAAAAGAGCTTAATACAATTGTTAATCTGGGTGCTTTAATCGGATTGATTCTGGGGCTATTTAATATGCTATTCTAATTGACATTTTATTATATTAATATTAAAATATATGTAGTTAAAAGAGCGTGATTTACGAGGAGGTACTGGTATGGCAACTATTTTAGTATGTGATGATGCGATGTTTATGCGTCAGTCGCTTATTCAGATGTTAAAGCCTGAAGGACATGAGGTTGTTGCAGAGGCAGGAGACGGATTAGAATGTATAGAGTAGTATAAGCTATATAAGCCTGATATAGTGCTTATGGATATTACAATGCCGGATATGGACGGTCTTACCGCACTTAAGAAGCTGAAAGAGATAGACAGCGATGTCAAAGTTATTATGGTATCTGCTATGGGGCAGATGAATATGGTTATTGAAGCTGTTGAGTCGGGAGCAAAGGATTTTGTTGTTAAGCCATTTACACAGGAGAAGATTATTCAGTGTATTAACAGATATGTGTAGAGCAAGGGGAGCCGTTTTAATATGGCTCCTTTCTTTTATAAATATAATAGGATTAGTATGAAAAATCACGCTGATGCGCTGATTTTGCATACAGCTAATTGAGACGGAGCCTCAATTAGCCCTGATCGCAGAAGAGAAATCGCCTGCGCGAATTTCTCTTCGCGGTGTCTCCGCAATAAATTGCTCCGACCTGGAGGTTAGTATGGTTAAGGTTAATGGTGAGATAATAAAAGCATCAGGAAAAACTATTCTTGAGATGCTTGAGGACGAAGGTTATGATTCTAAAAAAGTAGTGGTAGAATTAAATCTTATGATTATTCCTAAGGAAGATTATGATAAAATCATAATAAAGGATAATGATTCGATTGAAGTGTTAAGCTTCGTAGGAGGAGGCTAATGTGCAAAATCGCGCCGATGCGCCGATTTTGCACACAGCTAATTGCGCCGACATGGAGGATGATATGATAAGCAGGGAAGAATTAGAAGGAGCTTTTGATGAGAGATTTCCGGCACATATAAGAGACAAGCTAAAGAATGCGAGTGTTGCTATAGCAGGCCTTGGAGGACTGGGGTCTAATATTGCAGTGATGCTTGCAAGAAGCGGTGTGGGACATTTGTTTCTTGTGGATTTCGATGTTGTTGATACTACTAATCTCAACAGACAGGTGTATATGATACCTCATATTGGAATCCCAAAGACAGAGGCTCTTACCGGGATTTTAAAAGATATAAATCCATATCTTAATATTACTTCAAAACAGATAAAGGTGGATGAGAATAATATACAGTCGCTGTTTTGTGGGTACCCGATAGTATGCGAAGCGTTTGATAAGCCTGAACAGAAGGCTATGCTTGTAACAGGACTTCTAACAAAGCTAAAGGATACGGTTGTGGTGTCAGGAAATGGAATGGCGGGATTTTCAGATGCCAATCAGATTACTACCATGAAGAAGATGTCAAGACTTTATGTGTGTGGTGACAGAACTACAGATGTGGGAGAGAGCATAGGACTTATGGCACCAAGAGTGGCGGTGTGTGCAGGTCATCAGGCGAATAAAGTGATACAATTAATTATAGAAAGTGAGAATTGAAAATGGAAGATAAATTGATTTTAGGCGGTCATGAATTTAAAAGCAGGTTTATTCTCGGCTCAGGCAAATATAACTTAAAGCTTATTGAGGCTGCAATAAAAGAAGGCGGGGCAGAGATAATTACACTGGCGTTAAGAAGAGCAAACACCAAGGAAAGTGATAATATCCTTGATTTTATTCCTGAGGGTATTACTCTTTTACCAAATACCTCAGGGGCGAGAGATGCTGATGAGGCTGTGAGAATCGCAAGACTTAGCAGGGCTATGGGGTGTGGAGATTTCGTGAAGGTAGAGATTATGCGTGATGCAAAATACCTGTTCCCTGACAATTATGAAACAGTGAAGGCAACGGAGATTCTTGCAAAGGAGGGATTTATAGTACTTCCATACATGAATCCTGACCTTAATGTGGCAAGAGATTTGCAGAGTGCAGGTGCGGCAGCAGTTATGCCACTTGCAGCACCGATTGGAAGTAATAAGGGGCTTGCTACTAAGTCAATGATTCAGGTTCTGATAGATGAAATTGATTTGCCTGTTATCGTTGATGCAGGTATAGGTAAACCTTCACAGGCATGTGAAGCGATGGAAATGGGTGCGGCAGCAGTTATGGCGAATACAGCGATTGCAACAGCAGGTGATGTTCCTGCTATGGCGAGTGCGTTTAGGCTTGCAATTGAAGCGGGAAGAAAAGCGTATCTTACAGGAATGGGAAGAGTGCTTGCAAGAGGTGGCAGTGCGTCTGACCCTCTTACCGGATTTTTAAGATAGTGATATATGATAGATATAGGAGAAAAGTCATGATTAGTGAAGAAAACCAGGTATATTTTGTAGATAGCGATGAACTTCCTAAAGAGGTGCTTGAAAGAAAGCATCGCCTCGAGAACGATAAATCAAGTCGTGCAAATCATATGGAATATTTGCCGAATATGGAGATTATAGAATCAGATATCAAGGACAAAGTATTAAAAGCTATGGATGATTTTGATTATGACAGCTACACTGCTAACGACGTTTTGAGAGCACTTGGCAAGGATACTTGTTCCATAGAAGATTTCAAGGCATTGTTATCTCCGGCGGCAGCTCCTTATTTAGAGAGAATGGCAAGAAAAGCAGAGGAGATAACTAAGAATCATTTTGGAAATACAGTATATATTTTTACACCGATTTATATAGCAAATTATTGTCAGAATTATTGTGTATATTGTGGATTTAACTGTTATAATAACATCAAGAGAAAAAAGCTTGATTTTGATGAAATCGAAAAAGAGATGCAGGTTATTTCTGCAACCGGCATGGAGGAGATTTTGATTCTTACCGGCGAGAGCAGAAAATATTCAGATGTCACTTACATTGGTGAGTCAGTTAAAATCGCAAAGAAATACTTTAGAAATATAGGTGTTGAGATATATCCCGTAAATGTGGACGAATACAGATATTTGCATGAGTGTGGTGTTGATTATGTGACTGTTTTTCAGGAGACTTATAATCCTGACAAGTATGAGACACTTCACCTGCTTGGGCATAAAAGAGTGTGGCCATACAGATTTGATGCACAGGAGAGAGCTATTATTGGAGGCATGAGAGGGGCAGGTTTTTCTGCACTTCTTGGACTGGACAATTTCAGGAAGGATGCACTGGCATCAGCACTTCATGTGTATTATATCAACAGAAAATATCCCCATGCAGAGCTATCCCTTAGCTGTCCGAGACTTAGACCAATTGTGAATAATGAAAAGATTAATCCGAAGGATGTGGGAGAGAAAGAACTGTGCCAGATACTTTGTGCGTATAGAATTTTTCTGCCATTTGTGGGAATTACGGTATCTAGCAGGGAGAGTGCCAAGTTTAGAAATGGTATTGCAAAAATCTGTGCAACAAAGATATCGGCAGGTGTGTCTACAGGTATTGGTGATCACGAGGATAAGTACGAGGGAAGGGAAGAAATCAGTGAAAATGCAGGAGATGAACAGTTTGAGATAAATGACAGCCGTTCCTTTGAAAAGATGTACAAGGATATGGAAAATGGAGGTCTTCAGCCTGTATTAAACGATTATATTTATGTGTAGAAGGTGATGCCTTGAGAAATCTGATTGCGATAACTAATAGAAATCTATATACAATTGACTATTTTGAACAGATTAAGAGAATTGTTGATATGTCTCCTGAATCCCTGATTCTTAGAGAGAAGGGGTTGACGGTTGATGAGTATGATTACTATGCCTCTCGAGTTAACAGGATATGCGGGGAAGCAGATGTTGATTTATACATTCATACACACATTGATATAGCAAGAAAATATAGCATAAAAAATATCCATATGCCGGTATCTGTGATTCAAACAATAAAAGATGATTTATCGGATTTTGACAATATCAGTGTTTCGTGTCATAGTAAAGATGATGTGATAACTGCTAAGGATTTAGGAGCGACAAGAATTATTCTTGGAACAGTTTTTGAGACTGATTGCAAACCAGGGCTTAAAGGAGCAGGTCTTGATTTTGTAAGAAGTATAACATCAATTACAAAGCTTCCTGTATACGCAATCGGTGGAATAAATGAGAGCAATATTGAAAGTGTTATTGAAGCGGGGGCGGCAGGTGGATGTATGATGTCGGGTTTTGCTTCAAAATAGATGAAATGGAGAGTTGATGATGTGGGAGCTAAGATTATGGATGCTAAGTAGTTTGAAACAGACACGGGTAAGCAGATAGAACTTCCTTATCAGCTCTCCACTGCAAGAGGAGAAACTGCCAGTATATCGGGAATAGTGCCGGAAGATGTGAAAGATGGGGATTATCTGTGTGTCAGAAGCTCTAAACAGGACATGAAAATATACATAGCAGATGAGCTCAGGCAGGAGTACCACAAAACTAAAGGTGTTGTAGGAAAAAAGTCTCCTGTTCTATATGTTTTTGCAAAAATCGGACCTGATGATATCGGTAAGACAATAAGAATTGAAACAATATCGAACACAAGTTATACAGGACTCTATTATCCTGTGTACTATGGAAGTAAAATAGGAATTATAGGTGTATTTTTTGAACATTCCAGTGTTGAGATGCTTGTAGCGGCATTTGTCCTTGTAATGGGTTTGGTATGTATTATCGCAGGATTGTTTATTAAATACTATATGAAAAGGGACAATGAGCTTACATACCTGGGCTGGGGCGTATCCTTGTCGGCGATATGGCTGATAACGAACTCGACATTCAGACAGATTTTGTTTTCGAATTTGTCAGTTATAAATGATATACCATTCTATATGATTATGATGCTGCCGATTACTTTTTTGCTATACCTTAACAGTATTCAAAAAGGCAGGTATAGTAAAGTGTATGCGATTGATGGTCTTGTGCTTGTGATAAACAGTATAGTGTGTATTACCCTTCACCTGCTTGAAATAGTGGATTATTCTGATTCTATCAAGTCAATAGCAATCGTGTGTATCGCTACTATTATATTGATGGTTACAAATTTGGACTTATGATTTTGCTTATTGCTTCGGTTATTGAAACAGCAACAAGCATTATTCAGATGGATAAAGAAAAACACAGGGCAGAGACTGAAAGTGAAGCGAGGGCAAAATTCCTTACTAATATGTCTCACGAGATAAGGACTCCTATCAATGCAATTATTGGTATGAACTCGATGATACTTAGAGAGACTAAGGAGGCAAATGTGAAGGATTACGCTACAGATGTGAAAAATGCTTCACAGACATTGTTATCTTTAATTAATGAAATTCTTGATTCTTCAAAAATCGAATCAGGAAAGATGGAAATTATTTATGATAAGTATGATTTTGTAAGTCTTGTTCATAATGTTTATTCTGTTGCCTCAGTTAATGCTGCAGAGAAGAGCATAAAGCTATGTCAGAACTTGATAAAATGGAGATGAAATGATTAAAGAGATAAAAGATTTTGGTGCAAAAGAACTTGATATATATGCAAGAATGACAGAGAATCAGCTGCTTAACAGGGCAAATCCTGATGAGGGTATTTTTATTGCTGAAAGCCCTAAGGTTGTAGAGAGAGCTCTTGATGCAGGGTGTGAGCCGGTTTCGATTCTGATTGAAGATAAGCATATTGAGGGAGAAGGAAAGCATATTGTTGAGAGATGCAAGGATATACCGGTATATACGGCAGAGTTTGAGGTGCTTGCAAATCTCACGGGATTTAAACTTACAAGAGGGATGCTTTGTGCTATGAGAAGACCCAGGCTAAAAGCTGCTGATGAGATATGTAAAGATGCCGGAAGAATAGCAGTGCTTGAGAATGTTATGAATCCTACGAATGTTGGAGCAATTTTCAGGTCGGCGGCGGCTCTTAATGTTGATGCTATACTCCTTACAGGTGCATGTACTAATCCTCTCTACAGAAGGGCAATCAGAGTAAGTATGGGAACTGTTTTTCAGATTCCCTGGACTTTTCTTGACGATTATGAGTCGGATATGGATTTTATAAAAAGTATGGGATTTAAAACAGTTGCGATGGCACTTAAGAGAGATTCGGTCTCTATTGATGATGAGAGATTGAAGAGTGAGGAGAAGCTTGCGATTATTCTTGGAACAGAAGGTGAAGGATTGTGTGATGAAACAATTGATGGGTGTGATTATACGGTAAAGATTCCTATGGCACATGGAGTAGACTCTTTGAATGTAGCTGCGGCTAGTGCGATTGCGTTCTGGGAACTGTGCAGAAGGTAAAAACAACTTGATTTTTTGTTGATATAAAAGACTTTACCCACCAAAAGAGGGTAAAAAAAATAATAGAGTACATCAAAAAGAAAAAAAGGGGTGTAGTGAATAAAAAAAGGAAACTGAAAAGAGATGTTACAGTTTCTTTTTTTGTGCATATGTGCTGAAAAAGAATACAAATTTATTAAGATATTGACTTTTATTATGTGCGATTATTATAATTGGTAATGGTTTTTAGATATTTATAAATTAAATTAAACAAGGAGTAAAAAATGAGAAAGAGAGAATTAGTTAAGAAACTCGTCAGTGTTTCTTTGGCTGCAGTACTCGCGTTTGGTACACCGATGGCAAACCTGCCATTCTTTGCACCTGTAACAGATGAAGTCTATGCAGCACAAGCGGATTACGGCTTGATGGAAGACATTCAGGACGGAACAATACTACATTGTTTTGACTGGAAATACACTGATATTATTACTGAATTGCCTAATATTGCAGAGGCTGGATTTACATCAATCCAGACATCGCCGGCTCAGAGAGCAGGTGGAGAGACATGGTATTGGTTATACCAGCCACAAAGTTTTACAATAGGTGGAAATGCCTGTGGTACAAGAGATGATTTAAAGAGACTTTGTGAAGAGGCAGATAAGTACGGAATTAAAATTATTGTCGACGTGGTAGCTAACCATTTGAGAGGAGAAGGTACAGATGTTGATGCCAACATCAGCAGTTCAAATCATTCGGACTACTTCCGTTGGAATAACAAAACAAGTCCTAATGTCAACTGGAAGGACAGAAATGAAGTTACTACTTGTAACATTGGTATGAGAGATCTTAATTCGGAGAATAAAGAGTTACAGAACATTATTCTTGCATATATTAATGATCTTAAATCAATAGGTGTAGATGGTATCAGATGGGATGCTGCTAAGCATATAGCAATACCTAGCGAAGGGTCAGATTTCTGGCCTACAATGGCTTCATCAGGTCTCTACAATTATGGTGAGATATTAGAAGGACCTAATAATGGTGGTAATGGTAACGATGCAAAAATGAAGGAATACACAGATTATATTTCTGTTACCGATGATAAGTATGGTGATGATTTATCATTGAAGATTCATGATAATGGTGTTTTGATTGCGAATCATATTGGTAATTATTCAGAAAAAGGTGTTCCTAAGAATAAGTTAGTATACTGGGCTGAAAGCCATGACACATATTCTAACAATGGTGAATATGGTAAAAAATCACAGACGTATACACAGAATGAAGTAGATAGAGCATATGCATTTTTGGCTGCTCAGTCAAAGGCTACATCATTATACTTTTCACGTCCTTCTTCAACTACTAAAGAAAGTATTTTGGCAGGACAGAAGGGAAGTACACACTTTACCTCTAAGGAAGTAGCTGAGGTTAACAAATTCCACAATGCCATGAATGGCAATAAGGAATATGATGTTGTTAAAAGTGATTATGCAGTAGTATGTAGAGAAAAGGGAGCAGTTATCGTTCTTTCTAAGAGTAAATCAGGACAGGTTACGGTAAATAATGGTGATATTACTAAGGGTGGTACAGAACCTGGTGAATATATAGATCAGGTTTCAGGCAATAAGTTCACTGTAACAGCTACATCTATCACAGGTACGGTAGGTAGTACTGGTATTGCTGTTTTATATGATCCTGATAATCTTACAAAACTCCCTTCAGTATCAGTATCAAAAGAAACATCAGAATTCTACACAGATACAATAGATGTTACATTGTCATTAAAAAATGCGACAAGCGGTACATATAAGATTGATAATGGAGATGCAGTTACTTTCACAAGTGATAAGACATTAACACTTGGAGCTGATACACCGGTAGATGGTCAGATTAAGCTTACAGTTACTGCAACAGGAGAAGCTGGTACTTCAGAACCGGTGACATACACATATACTAAGAAGGAATTAGTTGGAAACGTAGCGTATTTTAAGAAGCCTTCAGGCTGGGGAGATACTGTTAAGTGTTATGCTTATGACTCGGCAACAGAGAGTGTTAAGAATGCTGCATGGCCTGGTGTTGAGATGACATATGATTCAGCAACTGATTTATATTATTATATAGTTCCTGAGAATATTGAGAAGCCACGAGTTATTTTCTATAACACAGACACAAACAGAACACCTGCTCACAATGTGGATGGTTATTTATTTGAGACAGATGGTAAGTGGAAATACGAAAACGGTACCTGGACAAAGCTTAAGGATCAGGAGAAGGGAACAGTTACAGTTAAGTATGTGGATACAACAGGAAAAGAGATTAAGTCATCTACAACACTTACAGGTGTGGTAGGAAGTGCATATACAGCACAGGCTGCACAGATTGCAGGATATACATTAAAGACAACACCTGCTAATGCAACAGGTACATACACAAAAGCAGGAATAACTGTTACATTTACATATGAAGAAAGTAATGAACTATCAATCAGCTCGTCAGTGGCAAATGGAACAGAATTCACAGATGAGACACTTACGACAACTATCACAGTAACTAATGCTGACGGAGCACAGTATCAGTTAGATAATGGCCCTGTTAAGAAGTTTACAGGATCAGTTGAAGTAGTGTTAGGTCAGGGTAAAATCGCTGACACAGATGTTACATTGGTAGTTAAGGCTTTCAAGGGTAACGAAGTAAAGACAGAGACATATACATTCAAGAAGAAATACAAGAGAAAATACTCAAGTTCAACTACAGGCGGTGGAAGTTCAACTCCATCAAAGCTTTTATCTGACTACTATGGAACTAATATTGGTGGTGCAGTAGGTAAAGAAAAGACAATCACAATCGACGGAGATGCTTCTGACTGGAGCGAAGATATGATGATTGCAAAGGGAGCAGCATGGGATGTTGCAAACCACTTTAAGGGTGGACATGAAAACTGCGTGCTTGATACTACAGGATTATTCGCAGCATGGGATAATGACAATTTATACATTGGATGGCAGATGGTAAATACAACTGATACATGGGCAAGAGAAGGAGACGGTCCATTATCAGATGGTGGTAGAGTACTTGATGTACCACTTATTCTTGCACTCAGTGTAGATGAAAGCAGTACATCTATGAGCAACAAGAATACAACTGGCGGATCTATCTGGGGAAAAAAGATGGGACTTGAGTTTGATCAGCATGTTGACAGACTTTTCTATATGAGTGGAAAGGTTGGTAACGGAGAACCATCAATGTTTAAGGCAGTGAATGCTGATGGAGATACAGATTACAAAGAAGGTTGTGTAGGGTATAAAAAAGGCGGAATAGAATATAAGATGGCTCAGACTAATATCTGTAGCAAGATTATGGGTCTTGATGGAAGGGGTACTCCGGAAGATGTACTTAGTGCTTCTTCAAAATGGGTAGACTTTAAGACTTTTGTAGGAAGTAGTGGAACTCATGATACAAAGTATGATTCATTCTATGAGATGAAGATACCATTCGAGACACTTGGTATTACGAAGAGTGACTTAGAGACAAAGGGAATCAAGGCTATGCTGGTAGCTACAAGAGGTGAATCAGCACTTGATTGTATTCCTTTTGATTATGATGCTATGCTTGACAATGCATTGGGTGATTATGGTTCTGATGCATCAACATCATATGAAAAAGATGATATAGATACAATTACAGTAGATTTTGCAAGCATAGGACACTTGAATTCGACAACAGGTGGCGGGGATATTATTCCTGCTAAGATGGAAGTTAACTTTGGTGCTGATAAGTCATC
>JBGVIE010000019.1:0-48770 GCA_045122895.1 Lachnospiraceae bacterium | reverse complement strand
AGATGTCTTGGGGAAGAATTGAACATCCAAAGAAGGTCTTCAAGGTTGGAGATGAATTAAAGGTTCTTATCAAAGAGATTAACGGAACAAAGATTGCACTCAGCCTTAAGTTTGATGAGACAAACCCATGGTTAAACGCTGAAGAGAAATATGCAATCGGTAATGTGGTAAAGGGAAAAGTTGCCAGAATGACAGAATTCGGTGCTTTCGTTGAATTAGAGGCAGGAATTGATGCACTTCTTCATGTTTCACAGATTTCAAAGGCTCATGTTGAAAAGCCTGCTGACGTTCTCAAAGTAGGTCAGGAAATCGAAGCTAAGGTTGTAGACTTCAATGCAGAGAACAAGAAGATTAGCTTAAGTATCAAAGCATTAGAAGAGAATACTGCACAGGAAGAAGAGACAACAGAACAGTAAATTTATATGGAGGTATGAGTTTGGATTATGAACAATTCAAAACTCGAGTATATGCCTTAACACATATTGATTTAAATGCATATAAAGAGCGTCAAATGAAGAGAAGAATTGACGCTCTTATTTCTAAGAATAAATACATTGGATATGCAGACTATGTGGAGGCATTGAAGAGTAACAAAGAACTATTTGAAGAATTTGTAAATTACTTAACAATAAATGTTTCTGAATTTTTCAGAAATCCAGATTTGTGGGTAAAGCTTGAAAAAGAGATTTTGCCGGAACTTATTACCAAAGCGTCAGGTAAACCGCTTAGAGTGTGGAGTGCAGCCTGTTCTACAGGAGATGAGCCGTATTCGTTGGTAATGACTTTATCACGTCTTATGCCGCTTGATAAGATAAAGATAATAGCAACTGATATTGATAAGCAGGTATTAGAAAAAGCTCAAGTCGGATTGTACAATGAAAAGAGCGTAGCAGGAGTTCCAGCAGATCTTAAAGCAAAATATTTTACAAAAATCGGTGAGAAGAATTATCAGATTGCAGATTCTATAAAAAAATGTGTTGATTTTAAGAAACACAATCTATTAACAGATCCTTATCCGAAGGATTTAGATCTTATTGTCTGCAGAAATGTAGTGATATATTTTACAGACGAAGCAAAGACAGAGATATATAAAAAATTTAATGAATCATTAAAGAGTGATTGTATATTGTTTGTTGGTAGCACAGAGCAGATTATTAACGCGAAAGAATTAGGATTTAATTCTATGAAGTCATTCTTCTATAGAAAAGTTAATTAAAAGAGGAATTTATGCGAGTAATAGCAGGTAAGGCAAGAAGCTTAAGATTAAAGACAATTGAAGGTGATTCTACCAGACCTACTACAGACAGAATAAAGGAAACACTTTTTAATATGCTTGGTAATAGTGTATCGGGAAGTGATTTCCTTGATTTGTTTAGTGGGAGTGGAGCAATCGGGATAGAAGCTCTAAGCAGAGGTGCAAACAGTGCTGTATTTGTTGAGAATAATATGGCTGCTGTCAGATGTATAAGAGATAATCTTACATTTACCAGGCTTTTGACAGATGCCATTGTGATGTGTGAAGATGTAATGACGGCGGTATCAAAGCTTAACTCAAATGGAAAAAGATTTGATATAGTTTTTATGGATCCGCCATATAACCATGAATTTGAGAAAAATCTGCTGATAAAGATTAGTCAGACAGACATTATAGATGAGGACACATTGATTATTGTTGAGGCTTCTTCGGAGACGAAGTTTGATTATGTGGAACAATATGGATATGTGATTACAAAAGAGAAGAATTACAAAACAAATAAACATGTCTTTATAAAAAAGGCATAATGGAGGCTTTATAGTGAAAATTGCTGTATATCCGGGTAGTTTTGATCCTGTTACATTTGGACATTTAGATATAATTAAACGTTCGGCTAAGATGTTTGATAAGCTGGTTGTAGGGGTGCTTGCAAATAATTCAAAAACACCATTGTTTTCAGCCGAGGAACGTGTTAATATGTTACAGGAGGCAACTTCTCATTTAGACAACGTGGAAGTTATGTCTTTTAAAGGGTTGCTTGTAGATTTTGTGCAAGAGACAAACGCCAGTGTTGTTGTAAGAGGTTTACGAGCTATAACAGATTTTGAATATGAACTCCAGATGGCGCAGACAAATCATGTTTTGAAGGATGATATGGATACTATTTTCCTGACTACAAGTCTTAAATATTCTTATTTGAGTTCCAGTACAGTTAAGGAAGTGGCCAGATGGGGTGGGGATATTTCAGAGTTTGTTCCACCAAATGTTGTAGAAAAAGTTCGCGACAAATATAACGATAAAATCTAATGAATGGAGATAAATATGAGTAAGATTGAACAGATTATTAGTGAAATAGAAGAATATATTGATAGCTGTAAATTCCAGCCATTATCGAATACTAAGATTGTTGTTAATAAGGATGAAATTGAGGAGTTGTTATCTGAACTCAGATTGAGAACACCTGAAGAGATTAAGAAATATCAGAAGATTATCAATAATAAAGACGCGATACTTAATGATGCAAGACAGAAGGCAGACGCACTCGTCAGTCAGGCGGCAGCTCAGGCTGAACAGATGATAAGTGAGCATGAGATTTCACAACAGGCATATGCACAGGCAAATGATATGATGCAGCAGGCAAGCAATGAAGCGCAGGGTATATTAGATAAAGCTGTTGCAGATGCAGATGCACTTAGAACAGCGGCTGTTACATATACAGATGACGAGCTTGTTAATTTATGCAGGCTTATGACTAATACAATGGAAAGAGTTTCGGTTAAATATGATGCCTTTATGAAAGAGTTATCAGAAAGTCTTGAAATTGTACAAGCTAATAGAAAACAGTTAGTTCCTCAGGAAGAAGAGATGATTCCTGCAGAGGAGCAGCAACAGACACAAGAGGAATATAATACTTCTATCGAAGAAGAATTAACAGAATTTGAAGATTATACAGTTGATTTAGACGGTGAATTTTAGTGACGAAGGAGTCAGGTTGTGAGATACCTGGCTCTTTTTATCTTAGTTGGAGAAGACTTCCACTTCTATAAGTGGTGAGTATATATCATAGTTGTCTCGGTTTAATGAAACTGGCAAATGAGAAAAAACAAAATGGAGAATAGTATAGATTGTATGAATTTTCCTATAATTACAGGATAGACAGGCAGGTCGGTAGAAGAAAGCACACTCTTAATTTGAAATATAATAGATAGTCCGCATGTAATGGCTAAGAGACAAGATATTAAACAAATATATTTTTGAGGAAATACCAAAGAAGATATTAGAGAGATGCCATTTGATATTTCAAGTGTACATAACAATACTTTAATATAAATATTGTTTAGTTCCAAACTATCAAATAAAAATAATAAAATGTGCTGAACGACACTAAAAATAACTATGTAGCCTCCGATTTTTATCATAAGCATACTCTCGTCATAAATAATATCGTCAAAGCATTTGTGATAATATTTATTATTTGATGCTATTTTCTCGTATGAGTTGCTGTGAAAAATATATCTTGTAATAACTGCTGTCAAAAAAATTGATAAATACAGGCAGGAAGCACATAGAGGAAGGTATTCTCTTGAGCCGATAGTTGTACCAAAAATATATGTAATAAAAAAAGCGAGTCCCGGATTATTAACAAATGTCAGAAGATAAACTGCTTCATCATAATTGATTGACTTGCTTGTGTATGCATCTTTTACAAGTTTTGCACCTACAGGGTATCCGCAAACGCAGCCAAGTATGATAGGGGAGATAAAAGAACTTCTTATTTTAAATAAATCGGCAAATTGGTTTATAGCGTTTGTATTTTTTAATAATTCAGTTATAATAAGTAATGGATAGAGAGATGGAATAATTGAAAACAGCCACAGCTTCAGACCATAAAGGGCACCGTTTGTGGCAATTTCCCCGAAAAATATTGTTACTGCAAACAGCAAAAAAAGAAGGATAGAAATTATTGTTTTTTTCATCTATGTACCATAATGAACACATATTATTAGTACAATATATGAATATGAGGAGAAAAGATGAACGAGAAAGTATATAAATATTTTAAGCAAATAAGTGAAATTCCACATGGTTCCGGAAATACTAAACAAATAAGTGATTATCTGGTTAGCTTTGCGAAGGAAAAGAAACTATCGTATATTCAGGATGAATCAAATAACGTAATTATTTTTAAAGAAGCTTCAAAAGGAAGAGAGAATGACAGTGCTGTAATTATCCAGGGACATATGGATATGGTTACAGAGAAGAAAAAGGATAGTACTCATGACTTTCTAAAAGACCCTCTTGATTTAAGAATAAGTGGAGACTATATATATGCTAATGATACGACTCTTGGTGGAGATGATGGTATTGCCGTAGCGTATGCACTGGCCATCCTTGACGATGATTCAATTTCGCATCCGCCGCTGGAGATAGTGATAACTGTTGATGAAGAAATCGGAATGCTTGGTGCTGCGGCACTTGATATGTCTGTATTAAAGGGTAAATATCTTCTTAATATCGATTCAGAGGAGGAAGGTTCTGTACTTGTGGGATGTGCAGGAGGAATGACGTCTGTATGTGATATTCCACTTAAGACACAGAATACAAGAGGAATATTGGTTAAACTTGAGATAGAAGGGGCAAAAGGCGGACATTCCGGAATGGAGATTAACAAGGAGAGAGCCAACGCAACAATTGAGATTGCAAGAGTTATATCAAGATTAGTTAAAGAAGCTGATGTGAAAATATTAGAGGTTAATGGCGGACTTAAAGACAATGCCATACCAAGAAATTCAGACGCGGTTTTGGTGACCGACAAAGAAAACATCAAAAAAGTAAATGAAATTGTTGCTGATATGAGGTTAAAGCTTTCAAACGAATACAGTTCATCAGATGAAAGTATTAATCTTAAATATATTGAAGATGGCGAATATGAGGGGGTGGTTCTTGATGAGGATAGTGTGAATAAATTTATTATGTTTTTTGCTTCAATTCCAAATGGTGTTATCAATATGAATACAGATATAGACGGAATGGTTGAGACATCGTTAAATCTTGGGATTTTTAAGCTTGATAAAGAGCATATGCTGGCTGAATTTTCTGTTAGGAGCTCAATTAATTCAAGAAAGCAACTGCTTGGTGAAAAACTTAAGAATATAACAGAATTTTTGGGAGGAAAATATCAAATGCAGGGAGTTTATCCGGCATGGGAGCATAACAAAAATTCAAAACTCAGGCCATTAATGATTGAAATATATAAGAAGATGTTTGGCAAAGAATTAAAGGTTGAAGCAATACATGCAGGACTTGAGTGCGGATATTTTATGGAGAGAATCAAAGGGCTTGATATTGTGTCGTATGGTCCCGATATACTTGATATTCATACAACTGAAGAGAGGATGAGTATATCCTCTGTAAACAGGATGTATGACTATACAATTGAAATATTAAAAGAAATATGTTAAAATATTGTGAAAAATTATTTTAGGAGAGATGGCGTATGTGTGGATTTGCTGGATACGTTACAAAAGAAGGCAACGGTGAGTTATACAAGGACAACTTGATAGATATGATGAATGCCATTAAGCACAGAGGTCCTGATGACGAGGGAACCCATATTGACGATATGGCAGGTCTTGGGTTTAGAAGGCTTAGTATTATAGGCATTACAAATGGAAAACAGCCTATGTACAATGAAGATGAGACACTTGTACTCACATTTAATGGAGAGATATATAATTATCAGGAGATAAAAGAAGAATTAATAGAAAAGGGGCATATTTTTAAAACTGACGCAGATACAGAGGTGTTAGTGCATGGGTATGAGGAATATGGACGTGATTTGCTTAAGAGATTGCGTGGAATGTATGCTTTTGCATTGTGGGACAGACAGAAGAAACAGCTTTTGATGGCACGAGATATTTTTGGAATTAAGCCATTGTTCTATACAACCACAAAAACCGGAGACTTTGTGTTTGGTTCAGAAATCAAATCAATTGTAAAGTTTCCTACATTTGAAAAAGAATTTAATGAAGAAGCATTAGAAAGCTATCTTTCATTCCAGTATTCAATTCTGGATGAGACATTTTACAAAGGCGTATTCAGACTTCCACCAGCCCATTATCTTATATGGACAGATGGTAAAATAGAAATAGAGAGATATTATTCCCACGAATTTAACGAAGATAAATCAATTACTTTTGAAGATGCCGTGAAGGGAATAAATGATGTGATGGCAGATTCAATTAAAGCACACAAGATTAGTGATACTGAGGTTGGCGGATTTCTGTCAGGTGGTGTCGATTCAAGCTATATAGTAGCCAGAAGTAATCTTGATAAAACCTTTAGTGTTGGATTTGACTATCCTAAGTGCAACGAAATACCACTCGCTAAGACGCTTTCTGATTATGTTGGTGTTAAGAATACCAGTAAGCTTATATCTACAGAGGAGTTCTTTGAGGAGCTTCCAAAGATAATGAATCACATAGATGAGCCATTATCAGATCCGTCATGTATAGCACTTTATTTTCTATGTAAGCTGGCAAGTGAACAGGTTAAGGTTGTACTTTCGGGAGAAGGCTCGGACGAGCTTTTTGGCGGATATAATATTTACAAGAGTCCTTTGGCCTTAAAGCCGATGAACAGGATTCCACGCCCTATAAGAAGGGGAAGTGCTTCTGTGTTTGAAAAACTGCCAATTTCATTTAAAGGCAAAAATTATGTGATCAGGGCAGGACGTGATCTTGAAGAGAGATATATTGGAAATGCTTATATTTTTAAGAGTAATGAAGTTGATAAAATTTTAAAGAATAACAGTAAGCATAATACACCGGCAAGTATTGTAAAACCAATTTATGACAGGGTTAAGGACAAAGATGATATTACAAAAATGCAGTATATAGACATTCATACCTGGCTCTGGGGCGACATACTTAATAAAGCAGATACAATGAGTATGGCTCATTCATTGGAGGTGCGAGTACCTTTCCTGGATAAAGAGGTTGCGAAGTTTGCATATTCAGTACCTGTAGAGCACAGAGTTGATGAACATGAGACAAAGAGATACTTTAGAAAAGCTGCAAGCGAATTTATGCCTGATACATCTGCGGAGAGAAAGAAGCTTGGTTTCCCGATTCCTGTCAGAAACTGGTTCAGAGAAGATAAATATTACAATCTGGTACATGATGCGATTACATCAGAGACAGCAGAGAAATTCTTTAACACATATGAGCTTGAAAAACTATTGAATAAGCATTATGCTAATAAGGCAGACAATTCAAGAAAGTTATGGACAGTATTTGTTTTTCTTATGTGGTATGAAAAACATTTTTCATAAAGCAGGTGTAGGATGAAATTATTGAGTATAGCAAGCGGCAGTAGCGGAAATTGCGTTGCTGTAGCGTCAGATGAAACTGTAGTATTAATTGATACAGGAATCAGCAAAAAAAGAATAGAAGAAGGCCTTAACAAATATGATATGACATTATCCGATGTTAGTGGTATAATGATTACTCACGAACATTCGGATCACGTCACAGGTCTGGGTGTTGTCTCAAGAAAATATAAAATACCAATATATTCAAGTTTTGGGACAATAAATGCAATAAAAGGAATAAGTAGTCTTGGAAAAATTGACGAAGCGTTATATAATGAAATAACTGCTGACAACAGATTTTCCATAGGGGACTTAGATATAGTACCATTTAGTATATCTCATGATGCTGCACAGCCACTGGCCTACAGAATATACAATGGTACAAAATCTGTGGCTGTCGCAACAGATATGGGCGTTTATGACGATTATACAGTAGATAATCTTACAGGGGTAAATGCTTTGCTGTTGGAGGCTAATCATGATATAAGAATGTTGCAGACTGGTCCGTATCCGTACCAGTTAAAGCAACGTATACTTGGTAGCAGAGGGCATCTTTCGAATGAAAGTAGCGGACAGTTGTTAAACAGATTGTTACATAATGATTTGGCAAAGGTATATCTTGGCCATTTAAGCAAGGAAAACAATTATGAGAAGCTTGCATATGAGGCTGTCAGAATGGAGATTACTCTAGGCGATAATGAATATAAAGCTGATGATTTTGACATTCAGGTGGCTAAAAGAGAAGAGCCTTCAGTCATAATTGAAGTATAAAGTAGAGAGGAAATAAGATATGAAGAAGACAATTATCACAGTTGTAGGAAAAGACACAGTAGGAATTATCGCAAAGGTATGCACTTTTTTAGCTGAAAATCAGGTAAATATTTTAGACATATCACAGACAATCGTTCAAGATTACTTTAATATGATGATGATAGTAGATGCAAATAACGCTACAAAGTCTTTTGGTGAATTATCTGACAATATTACGAAGCTTGGAGAAGAAATTGGCGTTCAGGTTAAGATGCAGCAGGAAGACATCTTTAATTCAATGCATAGAATATAATTGAGAGGATAAATTTTATGATAAACATATTTGAAGTTAATGAAACTAACAAGATGATAGAGCATGAGAATCTTGATGTGAGAACTATTACTCTTGGTATTAGTCTGTTGGATTGTATTGATTCAGACCTTGATAAGCTGAATGAAAATATCTACACCAAGATAACGGGTCTTGCAAAGAATCTTGTGTCAACAGGAGAGGAAATTGAAAAAAAATATGGTATTCCAATTGTAAATAAGAGAATATCTGTAACTCCAATTGCTTTGGTAGGTGGAGCTGCATGTAAGAAGCCTGAGGATTATGTCACAATTGCAAAGACACTTGATAAGGTGGCAAAAGAAGTTGGTGTAAACTTTATTGGCGGTTATTCAGCACTTGTCAGCAAGGGAATGACAACAGCAGATGAGAATCTTATTCGTTCAATACCACAGGCACTTGCTGAGACAGAAAGAGTGTGCAGCTCGGTTAATGTTGGTTCGACAAAGACCGGATTAAATATGGATGCAGTAAGACTTATGGGCGAGATGGTGGTAAAGACTGCTGAGTACACAAAAGAAGATGATTCACTTGGATGCGCTAAGCTTGTTGTATTTTGTAATGCGCCGGATGATAATCCGTTTATGGCAGGAGCATTCCATGGTGTTACTGAGGCTGACGCAATAATAAACGTTGGTGTAAGTGGACCAGGTGTTGTAAGAACAGCACTTAAGAAGGCGAGAGGCGAAAGCTTTGAAGTATTATGTGAGACAATCAAGAAAACAGCATTCAAGATCACAAGAGTAGGTCAGCTGGTAGCTAAAGAAGCTTCAGAAAGACTTGGAATTCCTTTTGGTATTATTGATTTATCACTTGCTCCAACACCTGCTATTGGTGATAGTGTAGCTGATATTCTTCAGGAAATAGGTCTTGAGAGAGTAGGAGCACCTGGTACGACTGCTGCACTTGCACTACTTAATGATCAGGTTAAAAAAGGTGGTGTAATGGCTTCTTCATATGTTGGTGGACTTAGTGGTGCATTCATTCCTGTAAGCGAGGATCAGGGGATGATTGATGCTGTACAGGCAGGAGCACTTACAATTGAAAAATTAGAGGCTATGACATGTGTATGTTCAGTAGGTCTTGATATGATAGCTATACCGGGTGATACAAGTGCTGCAACTATTTCGGGAATTATTGCAGATGAAGCTGCGATTGGTATGATTAACCAGAAGACAACAGCTGTACGTGTTATTCCTGTAATTGGGAAGGGTGTTGGTGAAATCGTAGAATTTGGTGGATTACTTGGATATGCACCAATAATGCCTGTAAATAATTTTGCATGTGATGCATTTGTTAATAGAAAGGGACGTATTCCTGCGCCAATTCACAGTTTTAAGAATTAATTAGCAGATAAAAAAGCTGTAAAATCTGTACTTATGTTTACAGATTTTACAGCTTAATTTTTACTTTTTATTTTGTAATTACAAGTGAGCGTCTGTGCTCAACAGGAAGTTTTGCATTATACTTGATATTCTGAACATATCTGTAAATCTCATCAGCTTTGATGTTAATATCAAGAACCATTTTACCGTGTTTTGGAATGGAATCATATGAATCGACAATCTTAGTCACAAGCGGCAGCGTAGCGGATGTTTTCATATTGGCAAATATTTCTTTTCCATTTTTTGAAAAACCTAGAACTCGAATGTAGTAGTTATAACCATGGTTAATAGCCTGACAAACTGCTGCGTCATCAATTCCAAGCATAAGATGTGTAAGGCATCTCCTTGCATAAGAAAGGGTGTTGTTCTTGGTGGCTAACTCCTGTGCAAAAGATGTAAAGGAGTGGTAATTTTCAGAAAGATTTCTAACTCGGTTAGAAAAATTGAGTGAGAAATCAAAATAATCCTGATAGGAATCCTTGCAGTTTATAAGTGCTGAACCTAAGATGTATGAGAAATCATTCTCATGAATAGGGAAAGTCTTATCGAACTGTTCTTTCATAATATAATAAACTGAATCAGGAATAGTTGTTCGTGCTTCTTTGATATTGTCAAAATCATCCATAATGTTACGAAGGGCAGTTGCAGAACATATATCTTCATTGATTGATAACTGATGATATGTTGCAGCGATTCTCGTAATAGGAAATGGTTTGATTTTGGATTTGAACTTCATCAGTGCACACATATATTCAATTGCGAGAATACAATTAGGCGATGACATAATTTCACGGTACAGATTTTCATCGAAATCAGGAGTGTTTGTCATCATATAATCACAAAGAGCGTTTTCACGTGCTGATGGAAAAGAATATCCATTTTTGACATAATGATTGAGTCGCTCTCTGTAATATGCAGGTTCGTTAGATAAAAGTGTGGCTATCTTGTCCAGAAAATCTGCATCAGAGTACTCTGCACCAAAAGCCAGGTAATCAACACAGCCTAGAGAATTTAGAAGATTAACAGCTCCCTCGGCAAAATATTTTGCGCTTGCGCATGAATAGATAACAGGGAGTTCTATAACCATATCGCATCCGTTTTTGATGGCCATCTCTGTTCTAAGCTGTTTATCACAAATGGCAGGAGTACCTCTCTGAACGTAATTTCCACTCATAATAACTATGACCTGGTCACATCCTGTTTTAGCTTTTGCTTCTTCAATTATATACTTGTGTCCGTTGTGAAATGGATTAAATTCTGCAATAATACCTACGATGCTCATAAATTTCATATCCTTTCAAACTGAAAATATTTTAGGTAATTATATCATTTCATCAGATTGTTTTCAATTAAAACCAATAAAGTATCTTGTATACAATGAACAATGGAGTTATAATTTATATGAATTGTGTAAACACAAGATGAACGAAAGGAGCTATAGACATGGCATTTATTGATGAAATTATGAAAAGAGCAAAGCAGGACAAGAAGACAATCGTCTTACCGGAATCAATGGATAAGAGAACCTTCGAGGCCGCGGAGAAAATTTTGAAAGAAGGAATTGCTAATCTGATTATAATTGGTACACCAGAAGAAATTGAAGAAAACAGTAAAGGTTTTGATATTTCAGGTGCAACAATAATTGATCCATTTAATGATCCTAACAAACAGAAATACATAGACTTATTTGTTGAATTAAGAAAAAACAAAGGAATGACTCCGGAAGCTGCTAAGGAAGCAATGGAAAAAGATTATATGTATTATGCATGCCTTATGTGTAAGGCTGGTGATGCAGACGGAGCTGTGTCAGGGGCATGCCACTCAACAGGAAATACTATAAGACCTGCGCTTCAGTTGTTAAAGACAAAGCCGGGAATCAGTTCTGTGTCAGGATTTTTCCTTATGGAAGTATCGAATTGCGAGCTTGGGGAGAATGGACTTTTTGTATTTGCAGACTGTGCAGTGAATACAGATTTAGATTCAACTAAGTTAGCAGAAATAGCAGGACTTTCAGCAGAATCATTTAAGATGCTTGTAGGAGCAGAGCCTAAAGTTGCTATGTTATCATACTCTTCAAAGGGAAGTGCTAAACATGATGACGTAACTAAGGTAGCAGAAGCTGTTAAGCTTGCAAAAGAGAAATTTACAGATTTAGAACTTGATGGAGAGTTACAGCTTGATGCTGCGCTGGTTCCAGAGGTGGGTCAGGCAAAGGCACCGGGAAGTAAGGTTGCAGGATGTGCTAACACATTAGTATTCCCTAGCCTTGAGGCAGGTAACATCGGATATAAGCTGGTTCAGAGACTTGCAAAGGCTAACGCTTATGGACCTGTGCTTCAGGGATTATCAATGCCTGTAAATGATCTTTCAAGAGGATGTTTTGCGGATGATATCGTAGGTGTAGTTGCAATTACAGCCGTTCAGGCTCAGAATAAATAAAACAGGAAAGGGAACGCAGATATGAAAATTTTAGTATTAAATTGTGGTAGTTCATCTCTTAAGTATCAATTAATCAACACTGAAGATGAATCGTTATTAGCAAAGGGACTCGTGGAGAGAATAGGAATTGAAGGTTCAGTACTTACACATAAGCCTGTTGGCAAAGAACCACTTGTAATCGAGGAGTCTATGAAGGATCACGAAATAGCAGTTAAGCTTGTGTTAAATGCTCTTGTAGATGAGAAATCGGGTGTTATCAAAGATGCGAGTGAAATTGCTGCAGTTGGTCACAGAGTACTTCACGCAGGAAAATATTATAAAGATTCAATTATTGTTAATGAAGATGTAAAGAAGGTAGTAAGAGACTGCTTCGACCTTGGACCACTTCATAATCCTGCAAACTTGATTGGTATTGAAGCTTGTGAAGCGGCAATGCCAGGTGTTCCAAATGTAGCTGTATTCGATACAGCGTTCCACGGAACAATGCCACCAAAAGCTTATTTATATGCTATTCCACGTGAATACTATGAGAAATACGATGTGAGAAGATATGGTTTCCACGGAACAAGCCACAGTTTTGTATCGAAAGAAACCCTTAATCTTACAGGGCTTGACAAAGATAATTCAAAGGTTATAGTATGTCACTTGGGAAACGGTGCATCAATCTCGGCAGTTGTTAATGGTAAGTGTGTAGATACAAGTATGGGACTTACTCCACTTGAAGGTATTGCAATGGGTACAAGAAGTGGTGACTTAGATCCTGCTATCGTTGAATTCATTGCGTCAAGGGAGAATCTCTCAGCACATGAGATGATTGAAATTCTTAATAAGAAATCTGGTGTTTATGGTATGTCAGGCGGAATTTCAAGTGACTTTAGAGATCTTAAGAAGGCAATGGATGAAGGAAATGAAAGAGCAATTGAAACACTTCAGGCTTATACATACAGAGTAGCAAAATATATTGGTGCTTATACTGCTGCCATGAATGGCGTAGATGCAATTACATTTACTGCAGGAGTTGGTGAGAACTCTCCATATATTAGAACAATGGTTGCTGAATACTTAGGATATCTTGGTGTAGAGCTTGATGAAGAATTAAATGCTAAAGCAGTTGGTGAAGAGATGATTATCAGTACGAAGGACTCAAAGGTAAAGATATGTATCATACCTACAAATGAAGAACTTGCAATTGCAAGAGAAACATTAGCATTGATTAAATAAGTAGCAGAAAATATGTAAAGCAAAAATACTTTACATTTGTGTTGACAAACAAGGGGTAACTGTGTATAATACTCTTTGTGTGTTTAGAAAAGAGGATTAAATGGTTTTAGATTTATCTGAATTTTTATCTGTTTTAGATAAAAAAGGACATTTTGAAGTGCCTGTTGAGATGGAATATTTTAAGACTAAGAGGACTTCGCATAAGATTTCTGATAAGAGTGATGTCATTATTGATGTCAGGAATGTTGGGAAGAAGAGGTTTAAGCTTGATGCGAGATTCAATCTTAACATAATATTTCCGTGTGACAGATGCCTACAGGATGTTGTGAAGGAATTTAATATCGAATTATCCAGAAAAATTGACATGAATGAATCAGAGGTTCAGGAGTTTGAAGACATTGATGAGATTCCATATATGGATGGGAACGAGCTTGATGTCGAGAGACTTGTTTATAATGAACTTTTGGTAAATTTACCTATGAAAGTTCTTTGCAATGATAATTGTAAAGGAATTTGTAATAGATGTGGGGTTAATTTAAATCACAGTACATGTGATTGTGATTCATCAGATATTGACCCTAGAATGTCAAAGATTCTTGACGTTTTTAACAAATTTAAGGAGGTGTAAAGCCGTGTCTATTTGTCCAAAGAATAAAACTTCTAAAGCTAGAAGAGATAAGAGAAGAGCAAACTGGAAGATGAGTGCTCCAAACTTAGTAAAGTGCAGCAAGTGTGGCGAATTAATGATGCCTCACAGAGTATGTAAAGCTTGTGGCTCATATAACAAAAAAGAGATCATTTCAGTTGACTAATTGGATTTGATTATTATACAAAGCGAGTATTGTTGTGGTGTATATCACAGTGATACTCGTTTTTGTTATGGTAACGATGCAAGCGGACATCATACTTTATAAATGGACATTTTTATCTATGAAAATGTGTTGACTTTTATATGCCTGATTAGTATATTAGTTAATGGATGTTTTCACGTTAGAGAACGAGAAAGGAAAGGTATATAATTGTGGAATATACAATAATTGCAGTCGATGCTATGGGTGGAGATAATGCACCGGCTGAGATAATAAAAGGTTCTGTAGATGCGGTTAACAAAAAGTCTGATATTAAGGTGATGTTAGTTGGTATAGAAGACGTGATTAATAAGGAACTTTCCACCTTAGAATACAATAAAGAACAGATTCAGGTAGTTAACGCAACAGAAGTGATTGAGACTGAAGAACCACCTGTAAATGCTATTCGTAGAAAGAAAGACTCATCAATAGTTGTAGCTATGAATCTTGTCAAAAATGGAGAGGCGGATGCTTTTGTATCGGCGGGAAGCTCCGGAGCTATTCTGGTAGGAGGACAGCTTATTGTCGGCAGAATTAAGGGTATTGAAAGACCGCCTTTAGCACCACTTATTCCGACAGCGAAGGGAGTATCACTGCTTATCGATTGTGGAGCTAATGTAGATGCAAGATCATCACATTTAGTACAATTTGCCAAGATGGGTTCTGTATATATGGAGAATATTGTAGGAATAAAGAATCCAAGAGTTGCTATAGTTAATATAGGAGCTGAAGAAGAAAAGGGTAATGCACTTGTTAAAGAGACATTTCCGTTGCTTAAGAATTGTACAGATATTAACTTTATTGGAAGTATTGAAGCTAGAGAGATACCTGAAGGATATGCAGATGTTATCGTATGTGAGGCTTTTGTGGGCAATGTAATTTTGAAGTTATATGAAGGACTTGCCTCAACTCTTTTATCAAAGGTAAAAGAGGGACTTATGTCATCTCTTAGGAGCAAGATAGGTGCACTTTTGATTAAGCCCGCACTTAAGAAGACGCTAAAGTCTTTCCAGGCTGACCAGTATGGTGGCGCACCATTACTTGGACTTAATGGACTTGTAGTTAAGACACATGGCAATTCGAAGGCTTTAGATGTTACTAATTCGATATTAAATTGTGTTAAGTTTAAAGAGCAGAGAATTAATGAAAACATTAAAGAAATGCTGGTTAATAAAGAACAAATATAGAATGAAAGGATGATTTAAATGGAATTTGAAAAAATTAAAAAGGTAATTGCTGAGGTATTAAATGTTGATGAAGATGAAATCACAATGGAGACAACATTTATTGATGATTTAGGAGCTGATTCGCTTGATGTATTCCAGATAATTATGGGAATTGAAGAAGAATTTGATATTGAAATTGAACAGAATGCGGCTGAATCTATTGTTTCAGTAGGAGATGTAGTTGAACAAATTAAGAATGTAACAAATAACTAAGAAAAAGCCCTATAAGGGCTTTTTCGTATAATAGGGAACGAGTAAATTCGTTTTTTATTATATGAAAAAGACGGAATACGGCGGAAAGGTAAGATATGGTTAATAAGAACCTTGCAACTTTAGAAGAAAAGATAAATTACACATTTAAGGATAAAATGTATTTGAGACGAGCTCTTACCCACAGCTCATACATTAATGAAAAGAAGCTTGATAAGACTATGGATTATGAGAGAACAGAATTTTTAGGAGATGCTGTGCTTGAGTTTGTAACCAGTGAGATGCTTTTTGAAAAATATCCGACAAAGCCTGAAGGACAGCTTACAAAGCTTCGGGCAAGTATGGTATGTGAGAAGGCCCTTGCCATAACTGCAAGAGATATAGGCTTGGGTCAGTATATCTATTTTAGCAATGGTGAAGAGAAATCAGGTGGAAGAGACAGAGATTCAATTATTGCAGATGTGGTTGAGAGTATAATTGGCGCTATATATCTGGATGGCGGAATAAACCCGGCAAAAGATTTTATTCACAACTATGTATTAAATGATATTGAGAACAAAAGTCTGTTCTATGATTGTAAGACAACTCTTCAGGAGTTGGTACAGAAAGAGAAAAATCATGTTTTGAGGTATCAGGTGATATCAGAAACAGGACCTGATCATAAAAAGATGTTTGAGGTGGAAGCGTTGCTTGATAATAAAGTTATTGGAAAAGGAATTGGCAAAAGTAAGAAGGATGCCGAGCAGAATGCGGCATATAAAGCTATTTTAGAAATAAAGAGTAGAAAGGTACTAAATTAATATGTATTTAAAAAGTATAGAGGTACAGGGATTTAAGTCTTTTGCCAACAAAATTAACTTTGAATTCCATAATGGTATTACAGGTATTGTAGGACCCAATGGCAGTGGTAAAAGTAATGTTGCAGATGCTGTAAGATGGGTTCTTGGTGAACAGAGAATAAAACAGCTCCGTGGTGCAAAGATGGAAGATGTTATTTTTGCAGGAACAGAGAACAGGAAGCCGCTTGGATATGCGTATGTTGCAATTACATTTGATAATTCAGACCATAAGCTTAACATAGAGTTTGATGAAGTGACGGTATCAAGAAGGTTATTCAGATCCGGTGAATCTGAATATATGATAAACGGTGCAGTCTGCAGACTTAAGGATATCAGCGAATTATTTTATGACACGGGTATTGGTAAAGAAGGATACTCTATTATCGGACAGGGTCAGATTGATAAGATTTTATCAGGAAAGCCTGAGGAAAGACGAGAATTATTCGATGAAGCAGCCGGTATAGTTAAATTTAAAAAGAGAAAAAATACAGCCCAGAAGAAACTTGACGATGAACATGCAAATCTTGTTCGTGTTACTGATATTCTGATGGAGCTTGAGAAACAGGTTAAACCACTTGAGAAACAGTCTGAAGTAGCTAAAAGATACCTTGCACTTAAGGAACAGCTAAAGGAACAGGATATCAATATGTTCCTCTTGGAAGTTGATGAGATAAGACAAAAGCTTAATGATATCAATTCAAAGATTGAGATATCTGATAATGATATGGGCGTTGCAAAAGACACCTATGACGCCATAAAGAAAGAGTTTGAAGAGCTTGAACTCAGTATGGAGAGTATGAATGTTCAGATTGAGACTAAGAAAAATGAGCTTAACAAATGTGATATTCTCAAGGAAAAATTCGAAGGTGAGATAAAGGTTTTAGAGGAACAGATAAATTCTGCCAAACAGAATGAAGAGCACATTAAGAATAGAATAGATGCTATCAATGAAACAATTGATAAGAATATAAAAGAAAAAGAAGGACTTCTCGCCGAACAAAAAGAGGCAGAAGAGGTTTTGAATAACGCTGATAATATTAAAAAGGGTGAGAATGAGAAGTTAAGTGATATAACTGACAGGATTAATCAGTTAAATGAAGAGGTTGAACAGGCAAAAAGTGAAATTATTGATTTGCTAAATGAAAAGTCTTCAGTTAAATCAAGAATTCAAAGATATGATACAATGCTTGAACAGATTAATATCAGAAAAGCAGAACTTAACCAGAAGCTTCTTAAATCTTCAAGTGATAAAGAAACTCAGGAAAATATTATTAAAGAGCTTGAGGAAGAATTAAAAAGGGTATGTGATGAGATTGTTGATTTAACATCAAAAAGTGATGAGTTCAAAGAAAAACTTGCAGGATTAAATAAAGAGTCGAATGAAGTTAAGAATGAACTTTCGCAGGCTGAAAAGAATTATCACATATACAATAGTAAGTTAGAATCTTTAAAGAACATAACGGAGAGATACGAAGGTTTTGGAAACAGTATCAGAAAGGTAATGGAGCTTAAAAACTCTAAGAAAGGAATTGTCGGTGTTGTTGCAGATATTATCAAGACGCAAAAAGAATATGAAGTTGCGGTAGAGACAGCACTTGGTGGTAATATTCAAAATATCGTAACAGATAATGAAAATACGGCAAAAGAGCTTATTGAATATTTAAAGAAAGGTAAGTTTGGAAGAGCTACATTTTTACCACTTAGCAGTCTTGCTAACAGAACAGGCTTTAACAATGAAAATGTACTTTCTGAAAAAGGAGTTATAGGACTTGCCAGCGATCTTGTAAAGATTCAGAAGGAATTCGAGGCGGTTGCAAAATATCTGCTTGGCAGAATTGTAGTGGTTGATAATATTGATAACGCAGTTATAATTGCACGAAAATACAAATATACATTAAGAATTGTCACACTTGATGGAGAGCTTATTAATCCGGGTGGTTCGATGACTGGTGGTGCTTTTAAGAATTCAAGTAATCTCCTCGGAAGACGAAGAGAAATCGAAGATTTGGAGAAGAACATTAAAGAAGTCAGGGAAAAGAGAGAAAGACTTAATGTAACACTTGATGATATAAGACGTGAGGTTCATGTGATTTCAGAAGAAGTTGAAAAGATAAATGTGGTGTTACAGGAGCAGTACATTCTTCAGAATACAGTTAAGATGAATCTTAATCAGGCTGACAAAAAGAAAAAAGAAATTCTTGAATCATACGAAGATTTCGAAAAAGAAACGACTGAAATTGCTATGCAGATTAGAGAAATCAAGGATAATAACAGCGAGCTTTTAAATGAGTTAAGTACTTATGAAAGTCTTAATGAAGCTTTGGAAGAGAAGATAAAGAACTTAAGTGAAGAAATAGCAAAGCTTAGACAGGATGAGGAAACTCAAAATGAAAAGGTTGCAAATTTCAACATCGAGTTTGCAAATCTTGTTCAAAAGAAACAGTTTGTGATGGCTAACATAACAAAGGTTGATGAAAACCTTAGTGAGTTATATAATGAACTTAAAGAGATTAAAGAGAGTTCAACAGGCTCGCAGGAGGATATAAAAGCTAAATTCGATGAAATAGAGAAGATTAAGAATTCTTTAGAGGAAATTGTTAAGAGTCATGATAATGTACTTAAAGAAATCGAAGAACTTAACACAACCAGGGAACAACAGACAAAAGATCACAGAGACTTTTTTAAGAAGCGCGAAGAACTTTCAGAACAGATGAGTTCCTTAGATAAAGAGATATTCAGACTTAATTCCCAGAAGGAAAAACTTGAGGAATTAAATGAAAATCAGGTAAACTATATGTGGAATGAATATGAGCTCACATATCAGAGTGCTAAGGAATTTAGAAACGAAGAGCTTACAAATCTCGCTCAAATCAAGAAGACAATATCATCACTTAAGAGTGAGATAAGAGGTCTTGGTGATGTAAATGTTAACTCTATTGAAGATTATAAAAATGTTGTTGAGAGATATGATTTCTTAAAGACACAGCATGATGATCTGGTCAAAGCTGAGGAATCTCTTGAACAAATTATAAAAGAGCTTGATGAAGGTATGAGAAAACAGTTTACAGAACAGTTTGCTCTTATTAAGTCAGAGTTTGACAGAGTATTTAAGGAATTGTTTGGTGGTGGTAAAGGAACAATAGAACTGGATGAGGAAGAGGACATTCTTGAGGCTTCAATCAGTATTATTTCACAGCCACCCGGAAAGAAGCTTCAGAATATGATGCAGTTATCAGGTGGAGAAAAGGCATTGACAGCTATAGCTTTGTTATTTGCCATTCAGAATCTTAAACCGTCTCCATTCTGTCTCCTTGACGAGATTGAGGCAGCGCTTGATGACTCAAACGTATTTAGATATGCAAACTATCTGCATAAGCTTACAAAACACACACAGTTTATTGTCATTACACATAGAAAAGGAACTATGAATGCTGCTGACAGACTTTACGGTATCACAATGCAGGAGAAGGGTGTGTCAACGCTGGTATCAGTCGACCTTCTTGATAGTTCCATAACAAATTAAAGAAAGGGATATGAAAATGAGTGAAGAAAAAAAAGGTTTTTTTAGCAGGCTGGCAGCAGGACTTGCCAAGACAAGAAATAGCATAGTATCAGGAATTGATTCTATTTTTAGTGGTTTTTCAAGTATAGATGATGATTTTTATGAAGAAATCGAAGAAATCTTAATAATGGGAGATATAGGTGTAAATACAACCTCAAAGATTATTGAAGAACTTAAAGAAAAAGTTAAAGAGCAAAAAATAAAAGAACCACAGGAATGTAAACAGTTGCTTATTGACAGTATAAAGAATCAGATGCACGTAGATGAATGTGCGTATGATTTTGAGAACAAAAAGTCAATTGTTCTTGTTATCGGTGTGAACGGCGTGGGTAAGACAACATCGGTTGGAAAGCTTGCCGGTCAGTTAAAAGGAAAAGGTAAAAAAGTAGTGCTGGCGGCAGCAGATACATTCAGGGCGGCAGCTATTGAACAGCTTACGGAATGGTCAAACAGAGCGGGCGTTGATATAATATCGCAGAGTGAAGGCTCAGATCCGGCAGCAGTTATATATGATGCGATAGCGGCTGCAAAAGCGAGAAAAGCAGATGTATTACTGTGTGATACAGCAGGTCGTCTTCACAATAAGAAAAATCTTATGGAAGAGTTAAAGAAGATTGACAGAATAATCGAAAAAGAATATAGTGATGCTTATAGGGAGAATTTGGTAGTTCTCGATGGTACAACCGGTCAGAATGCACTTGCACAGGCAAAACAGTTTATGGAAGCTACTGACATAACAGGTATAATTCTCACAAAGCTTGACGGAACGGCAAAAGGAGGTATTGCAGTTGCAATTCAGTCAGAACTTGGTATTCCTGTCAAGTATGTCGGTATTGGTGAACAGATTGATGATTTACAGAAATTTGATGCAGATGCATTCGTAGATGCTTTATTTAGTGAGAAATAAATGTTGAAAGAAGGACTGAAAATGATGACATTAGAGAAATTTGAACAGGCAGTTGAAACGGTACAGAAGGTTACGCTTAAGACAAATCTTATTTACAGTGATTACCTTAGTGACCAGTGTGGAAACAAAGTATACTTAAAACCTGAAAATATGCAGTTTACGGGAGCATACAAGGTAAGAGGCGCATATTACAAGATTAGTACTTTGTCAGATGAAGAGAGAAAAAAAGGTCTAATTACAGCTTCGGCCGGTAATCACGCACAGGGTGTTGCATATGCGGCAAAGCTATATGGTGTACCTGCAACAATCGTTATGCCAACTACAACTCCACTTATGAAGGTTAACAGAACCAAAAGCTATGGTGCAGAAGTTGTATTATACGGAAATGTATATGATGAAGCATGCGAGTATGCATATAAGTTAGCGGAAGAAAAGGGTTTTACATTTATTCATCCGTTTGATGATTTAGATGTTGCTACAGGTCAGGGAACAATTGCCATGGAGATTGTTAAGGAATTGCCGACTGTAGATTATATCCTGGTTCCGATTGGCGGTGGCGGTCTTGCTACAGGTGTGAGCACACTTGCAAAGCTTCTCAATCCGAATATTAAGGTCATAGGTGTAGAACCTGCAAATGCAAGCTGTATGAAAGCTTCGTTTGAGGCCGGAAAAGTAGTGACACTTCCAAGTGCTTCCACAATAGCAGACGGTACAGCCGTTAAGACTCCTGGTTCAAAGATTTTTCCATATGTTAAGAAGAATCTTGATGACATAATTACTGTAGAGGATGAAGAATTAATCGTAGCATTTCTTGATATGGTTGAGAATCACAAAATGGTGGTGGAAAATTCCGGATTACTTACAGTAGCAGCCCTTAAGCATCTTGATTGCAAGGGAAAGAAGATTGTATCTATTCTCAGTGGTGGTAATATGGACATCATTACAATGTCATCAACATTACAGCATGGACTTATCGAGAGAGGAAGAATATTTACAGTGTCTGTACTTTTGCCGGATAAGCCTGGTGAACTCGTAAAGGTGGCAAATGTAATTGCAGGTGAGCAGGGTAACGTTGTAAAACTTGAACACAATCAGTTTGTAAGTATCAACAGGAATGCTGAGGTTGAGCTTAGAATCACTCTCGAAGCATTCGGAAATGAACATAAGGCACAGATTGTGAATGCACTTGAAAAAGAGGGCTACAAGCCAAAGATTGTAAGACCGAATATTTAAAAACTGGTGTAACTGGGGAAAATAGTAAAGCAAAGGGGATGGAATAGTGATAGATTTATCAAATACTACAATTAATATGGTAAAAAAATCTTTAAAATTGTATTTTGAAGAAAAAGACATTGATTATCTGCTTTGTCATTGTGTTAATGATGATATTCCGATGATCGGTCTTGTGAAGCCTGCCTGGACTAACAAGATAACAATTGTAAAAGATCATTACCAATTTTTCAGACAATCAGAAAAAGCATTTTTAGTATATGGTAAGATAACTCTTGCTGAATGGATTGGTGAAGATGAGAGTGTAGAGAGAGAACAGAATGTAACAATTAACTGTCTTTATACGGAGAATGAAATAGTGTTCTCAAGTGTGCATTTATCTCCTGTGGGAGAAGATGTTATACTAAAAGATGTCAATGCGAATGAGATTAGAAGCTTCTATAGGGATGCTTTCGAAAAATGTTATGATGTTTTTGTTGAATATGATAGCATAAACAACGATTTCTATTACAACAAAGATGGGTTTGACACACTTTTTGAGAGAGATACACATTTTATGAATATGGATCAAATGTTTTGGTTCATATGTACTGAATGTATTCACCAGGATGATTGTGAGAAAATGGATATATTCAGGAATGTTGATATTGATAAGCGAATCAGAAGAAATGAGTGTAAAATAAGCTATGATGTCAGAATCAGGAATGAAAAGAATGGATACAAATGGGTCAGAATGACTCTTATAATGTTCCCGAATTCATTCTTCAGATTAACTAAGCTGATTTGGCTTATAAAAGATATTGACGATGCTAAAAGAATTGAACTTAACAATATGACCAGCACCAAGAAGGATACTCTTACAGGTATGTTCAACAAAGAATACAGTGAGGCGTTAGTGAAGTATGCCATGACTGAGGTGACGGATGTTGCGGCACTTGTTCTTGTACATATAGATGAGTTCAAGAAGATTAATGACCTATTTGGACGTTTGACCGGTGATTTGGTTATTAAGATGATTTCTGATAAAATAGTAGGAAGCATAGATAATACTGATATTTTTGGACGATTAGTAGCAAATGAATTTATTATTTTTATCAGAAACAGACAGGATATCGCTGAAATAGAAAAAGTACTTAATAATATTGCACAGGCTACAACCTTTAGATATGAAGAGGATGGCAATACTTACGGAATACGTGTGAGTATGGGAGTGTCGGTCATTGACAATGCAGTGTCTGTGTTTGATGAAGAGTATGATAAGGCTTGTGCAGCACTTGCAAATGCAAAGAAAAATAAAAAAATATCATATAAGCTTTATTAGGCTTCAAAAAATGTATTTTGCGCTGTCAAGAAAAAATACTTGACAGCGTTCTTTCGTTGGTGTATTATACTAACTGTTGCGGTTGCGAAGAGCTTAATTTGCGTGAGGTAGTATCATGGAACGATTTGTTGAACAGTCTATTTTATATGATTTTTATGGTGAGTTGTTAACAGACCACCAGAAGAGAATATATGAAGACTTCGTACTTAATGATTTATCTCTTGGTGAAATTGCTATAGATAACGGAATCAGCAGACAAGGTGTTCATGACTTAATAAAGAGATGTGACAGGATATTAAATGAATATGAGAACAAGCTTCATCTGGTTGAGAAGTTTAATATCACTAAGGCTAACGTAGAGCGAATACACAGTCTTGTCAAGACGTGCAAGACATCTAATGATTTAGGTTTGATTGATGAGATTGAGGATTTATCTTATCAGATTTTAGAGAGCTTATAAGCGGGAGGTAACAATCGTGGCATTTGACAGTTTATCAGATAAACTTCAGAATATATTTAAGAATCTTAAGAGTAAGGGAAGACTTACAGAAGCAGACGTAAAGTCCGCTCTTAAAGAAGTTAAGATGGCGCTTTTAGAAGCGGATGTTAACTTTAAAGTGGTTAAGAATTTTATCAGCTCAGTTCAGGAGAGAGCAATTGGCCAGGATGTTATGAACAGTCTGACACCGGGACAGATGGTTATCAAGATTGTTAATGAAGAGATGGTTTCTCTTATGGGTTCTGAGACAACAGAGATTAGTCTTAAGCCGTCTTCTGAGATAACTGTTATTATGATGACAGGTCTTCAGGGTGCCGGTAAGACAACAACAACAGCAAAGATAGCAGGCAAGCTTCTTAAGAAGGGCAGAAAGCCTTTGCTTGTAGCTTGTGATATATACAGACCTGCGGCCATACAGCAGCTTAAGGTAAATGGCGAGAAGCAGGGGGTTCCGGTATTCTCGATGGGAGACGGACATAAGCCGGAGAATATAGCTAAAGCAGCTATTGAACATGCTGCAAAGAACGATTTTAACGTAGTTATTATCGATACTGCCGGAAGACTTCAGATTGATGAAGAGATGATGGATGAGCTTATTAATATTAAGCAGGCAGTTGACGTTCATCAGACACTGTTAATCGTAGATGCGATGACGGGGCAGGAAGCAGTTAATGTTGCAAGTACATTCAATGAAAAGGTAGGAATCGATGGAGTGATTCTTACAAAGCTTGATGGTGATACCAGAGGTGGTGCCGCACTTTCAATCAAGGCAGTGACAGGTAAACCTATTTTATATATTGGTATGGGAGAAAAACTCTCAGATTTAGAGCAGTTTTATCCTGATAGAATGGCTTCCAGAATCTTAGGAATGGGAGATGTTCTTACACTTATTGAAAAAGCTGAACAGGCGATAGATGAGGAGAAAGCCAGAGAACTTGAGAAGAAGATTAAAAAAGCAGAATTTGGTTTTGATGATTATCTTGAGCAGATGCAGCAGATTAAGAAAATGGGTGGATTAGAAGATATACTTAGTATGATGCCGGGAATTGGCAGCCAGCTTAAAGGTGCGTCGCTTCCAGATGAGAAACAGCTTGGCAAAATCGAGGCGATTATTTATTCTATGACACCGGAAGAAAGGTCAAATCCAGACATATTAAACCCTTCAAGAAAATCAAGGATAGCTAAGGGTGCAGGCGTTGATGTTGCACAGGTAAACAGGCTTGTTAAACAGTTTGAGCAGGGTCGAAAGATGATGAAACAGATGTCAGGAATGTTTGGAGGTAAAGGTGGTAAAAAAGGTAGATTTAGACTTCCTTTTTAGCATAAATTTTTAGAAAACATTTTTTAGGAGGAAATTAAAATGGCAGTAAAGATTAGATTAAGAAGAATGGGACAGAAGAAGGCTCCTTTTTACAGAGTAGTAGTTTCTGATTCAAGATCACCAAGAGATGGTAAGTTCATCGAAGAAATCGGAACTTATGATCCAACAGTTGCACCAAGTGCATTCAAGGTTAATGAAGAGTTAGCAAAGAAATGGTTAGCTAACGGAGCACAGCCTACAGAGACAGTTGCAAGATTATTCAAACAGGCCGGAATTGAAAAATAATCTCCGGATGAGGTGATGTCCATGAAAGAATTAGTTGAGGTAATTGCAAAAGCTCTAGTAGATGTACCTGAAGAGGTTGTAGTTACGGAGAAGGAAACTGAAAAGGCAATAGTTATCGAACTTAGGGTTGCAAAGCAGGATATGGGTAAAGTAATTGGCAAACAGGGACGCATTGCTAAGTCTATCCGTTCAGTTGTAAAAGCAGCAGCTTCAAAGGAAGATAAGAAAGTTATTGTAGATATTATGCAGTAATTAGAGGAGTTATCCTTAAATTTGATAGAGTCGTCGTAGATTTTTATTATTGTTTACAGCGACTCTATTTGTTTTTACAAATAAAAAATGAGGACAAAAATGAGTACAAATAAAGAGATTAACAGAGACGAATTGTTACAGGTGGGAGCGATTACTTCTACCCATGGTATAAAGGGAGAGGTTAAGGTTTATCCTACTACTGATGATAAGGAAAGATACACATATTTGAAAAATGTGATATTAGATACAGGTAAAGAATTGTTAGAACTAAAGATTTCAAGTGTTAAATTTTTTAAGCAGTTTGTAATCGTAAAATTCAAGGGAATCAACAACATAAATGATGTAGAGCAGTACAAAGGCAGGAATCTTTATGTGACAAGAGATAATGCTGTTGAATTAGAGGAAGATGAGTATTTTATTGCGGATCTTATAGGACTTAGTGTTATTACAGATGAAGGTGAGGAGCTTGGAGAACTCACAGATGTCTTAAAAACCGGTGCTAATGATGTTTACGAAGTTACTATGAGTGATGGAAGGGAAGTTCTGATTCCTGCAATAGCAGATTGTGTTTTGGATGTAAATATTGAAGAGGGCATTATGAAGGTTCATATGCTCAAGGGATTAATATAAATTGGAGATATAGATGGAATTTCATGTATTAACTTTGTTCCCGGAAATGATAGAAAATGGTCTTAATACCAGCATAACGGGGAGAGCCATTAATAATGGAAAAATAAGCCTGAATGCAGTAAATATAAGAGATTACACCCTTGAAAAGCATGGTCATGTAGATGACTATCCTTATGGAGGCGGTGCCGGTATGGTTATGCAGGCAGAACCAATATACCTTGCATATCAGTCGATTGTTTCAAATATGGAAGGTAAGAAGCCACGAGTAATTTACACAACGCCACAGGGAAAAGTCTTTAATCAGGAGATGGCAAGAGAATTTGCAAAAGAGGAGTCATTAATTTTTTTATGCGGACATTATGAAGGTGTTGATGAGAGAATTCTTGAGATGATAGTTACTGACAATGTGTCAATTGGTGATTATGTACTTACAGGCGGAGAGCTTCCAGCAATGGTAATGATTGATTCTATTTCGAGACTTGTAGACGGAGTACTGAATAACAAAGATTCAGCGGAATATGAGAGTTTTTCTGATAATCTGCTGGAATATCCACAGTACACGAGACCAGCCGAATTTATGGGAAAAAAAGTTCCGGACGTATTGTTGTCCGGTAATCATAAGAAGATTGAAGAGTGGCGAAAAGAACAGTCACTTAAAAGGACATTAGACAGACGTCCTGATTTATTACAAAAATAAAAATAAATGCTTGCAAAAGTTATTTATATATGTTAAAGTCTTAATGTTGTGAGAATGGATGGTCCTCTGTTACGTGTAGAGTATTAAGAACATCTAAATATTAAGGAGGTCACACAAATGAACGAAATTATTAAGAACATCGAAGCAGCTCAGTTAAAAGAGTCTGTGACAGAATTTAATGTTGGTGATACAGTTAAGGTATACGCTAAGATTAAAGAGGGAAACCGCGAAAGAATTCAGGTTTTCGAAGGAACTGTAATTAAGAGACAGGGTGGAAGCTCAAGAGAGACATTCACAGTTAGAAAGAACTCTAACGGAATTGGTGTTGAGAAGACTTGGCCATTACACTCACCTACAGTTGATAAGATTGAGGTTGTAAGAGCTGGTAAGGTTAGAAGAGCTAAACTTAACTACTTAAGAGACAGAGTTGGTAAGGCTGCTAAGGTTAAAGAATTAGTAAAATAGCTAGAACTAAGAGGACAAGTACTTTTATGTATTTTGTCCTTTTTTTCTGCGGAATGGAGACAGTATGGGATATACATCATTTTCGTTTGCGCCGGATGAGAATCTTGTTGTAGACAAAATACTTAAATATATATGTGATATAATTATTATGATTTGCTTTGCGTTATTTGTTATGACTTTTTTCTGTCATCAGGTAGAGGTGGTAGGCAATTCGATGTCGCCTTCCCTTGTCAATGATCAGAAGGTTTTTGTTAATACATTGATATACAATGTTGTTTCACCTGAAAGAGGAGACGTGATTGTGTTTGATGTGCCGCAGGAAAAAGGCGAAAAGGTATCATATATAAAGAGAATTATTGCTGTAGAAGGAGATTCTGTTATAATTAAAGGTGGTACTATTTATGTAAATGATGAGCCATATAAATTAAAGGAAGATACAATGGTAGTAAATGCCGGAAACGCGGGTCAGAGAATAGTTCTTGAGAAGAATGAATTCTTTGTAATAGGCGACAATATTAACAACAGTGAAGACAGTCGTTTTTCAACTGTAGGAATTGTTAGTAAAGATGAAATTATAGGTAAAGTTTGGATGGTGTGTGCGCCATTTAAATCAATAAAGCCAGTTAAATAGATTTGGAGGAAATATATGAATATACAGTGGTATCCCGGTCATATGACAAAGGCAAAAAGAATGATGCAGGAGGATATTAAATTAGTAGATCTGGTTATTGAATTAGTAGATTCAAGAATACCATTAAGCAGCCGAAATCCGGACATTGATGAACTTGGAAAAAATAAATCCAGACTGATTCTTCTAAACAAATCTGACTTATCAGACGATAGATATAATGACAAGTGGACAAAATATTTTGAGGAAAAGGGATATTTTGTCGTAAAGATTAATGCGAGAAGCGGTGCAGGAATAAAGCAGATTAATGGTGTTATTGCTAATGCCTGTAAGGAAAAAATAGAGAGAGACAGAAAGAGAGGAATACTAAACAGACCTGTAAGGGCGATGGTTGTAGGAATTCCTAACGTTGGCAAATCCACATTTATCAATTCATATGCAGGAAAAGCATGTACGAAAACCGGTAACAAGCCCGGTGTAACAAAGGGAAAACAGTGGATTAAGATGAATAAGAATCTCGAGCTTTTAGATACACCAGGTATCTTATGGCCTAAGTTTGAAGATCCACAGGTCGGAATATATCTGGCACTTATCGGTTCGATTAAGGACGATATTCTCAATATAGAAGAGTTGGCATATAACCTTATTAAAATACTTCATACCAATTATGAAGGCATAATAGCAGAACGTTACGGTGTAGAAGAAGGTGATGATCCGATTGTAACACTTAACAATATCGCCAGGGTGAGAGGTTGTCTTCTTAAGGGGAATGAACTTGATATATCAAAGGCTTCAGCTATTTTACTTGAAGAATTCAGAAATGGAAAGATTGGAAAAATCTCATTGGAGTATCCCGAATCCGGAATGGGAGAGTAATGATGAAAGAAAGTATAAAAGACATTAAGATTAAACTTGAAGAAGCAGGCATTGAAGAACTTGAGAGCATTATGACTGATTATGTTGATGATGACAGAAGCGGTGTAATAAATCTTCTTAAGAAATCAAAAAAACGAATAGACGATTACAACAGGGAATTGGCAAGAATCGATGCCTTAAAGGAGTATGAGAGAAAATACAGTGACTGTGCTTATATTGCAGGGATTGATGAGGTTGGAAGAGGACCTCTTGCAGGACCGGTTGTTGCAGGAGTTGTAATTTTACCAAAAAACTGTAATATTTTATATATCAATGATTCTAAAAAGCTTTCAGAAAAGAAGAGAGAAGAATTATATGATATAATAACAAAAGAGGCACTGGCTTTTGCAACCGCAGTTGTAAGTCCACTAAGAATTGATGAGGTAAATATACTTAATGCCACATATGAGGCTATGAGAGAAGCGATTGGAAAACTTAAGATTAAGCCTGATATTTTACTTAATGATGCAGTAAATATTCCAGGTGTGGATATTAAGCAGGTACCGATTATTAAAGGTGATGCAAAGAGTATCAGCATAGGTGCGGCAAGTATTATTGCCAAGGTTACAAGAGACAGGATGATGGTTGAATATGATAAGCTGTATCCTGAATACGATTTTGCAAGCAATAAAGGATATGGAAGTGCAAAGCATATAGAAGCACTTAAGAAATACGGAAAATGCCCTATTCACAGAGATTCATTTATAGGGAATTTTGTTTAGTTCACAAGTCAGGCAGGTGAGATTAATGGACATTCAGACAGGTAATGTATTTAGAGAAAATCAATACGGCAGAAATACAGAACAGATTAGCACTACCAATAATCTTCAATCCGTGCCAAAGACGGAAAATCCATTGTCAAGCCTTGTGGAAGGGCAGTATTTCAGAGGAATAATACTTGATGTTCAGGGAGGAAGTCTGGTAAAGATTTTGTTCGGAGAGAATCAGCAGTTGAATGCAACATTAGCAGGAAATATGCAACTGAACATTGGAGAAAAGGTGATTTTTCAAGTAAAGGAGAATTCAGGTGGAAAGATTGTTTTGTCGCCAACCACATATGGAGATGGAGCAGAACAGGTTGTATCCAGGGCACTTCTTGGTGCGGGATTACCTGAAACCGACAGAAATATTGTGCTTGTAAAAGAACTGATGAATTATGGGCAGCCGATAGATAAAGAATCCCTTAACAATCTCTTTAAGGCAGCGAAAGAATTTAAGACAACAGCTGTCAACGTGCTGGTTCAGATGAACGCTCATGATATTAAACTTTCAGAGGAAAATATCAGGCAGTTTGAACAGTACAAAAATATGGAATATAAGGTTAATGAACATATTAGTGATATATCTGACAATCTGCTTGAGGTGGCTAAGAATATATCTGAAAATAGCGAATCGCAGGTATCAGAGCTTACAGATATACTAACCACTATTTTGGATTTGACAGCGGTTGACGAACCACAAGAGGAAGCAGGTATTTTGCCGGAGAACAACAAAGGAGTGACGGTGGAATCAAGCCCTTTTTATACCACGCAGGAAAATATTACAGCTGCACCGGAAGAATCGCAGGAGATGGTGGTAAAAGAACCTGTTAAAGAATTTGCAGATAATCTGCTTGATATGGTAAAACAGGCAAACACGAGCAAAGATATGTCAGAAGTTATAAGCTTTATCAATGAGAATATAAGCAGCAAAGAAGAACTTGCAGAGGTTATAAATTCAAAAGAGTTAGGTGAGATAATTAGGGAAAAATTTGTATCTAAATTTACGATTAATCCTAAGCAGCTAAGTGAAGAGCCGCTTTTGCTTAAAGAGAAAGTTGATAAGATATACGAGAGACTTACACATCTTGGCGAAGAGATAAGTAAGTCCTTTGATAACAGTAAAAACATTTTTGATAATCTTAATAATTCCAATCAGAATCTTAAGGATAATTTAAATTTTATGACTTATATGAATAATCTGTCATCTTTCGTCCAGATTCCTGTTAAGTTATCAGGTGAAGAAGCTGATGCTGAACTTTATGTGTATAACAAGAACAGGGGAAAAGTAAAAGAGGGCGATACCCTGACTGCTTTTTTACATCTCGATATGGAGAGCCTGGGCGCTACGGATGTTAACATATCGCTTACAGGCAAAAATGTAAGTATAAGATTTCAAATGGAGGATGGAAGTTCGGCAAGACTTGTTGAGAAACATATAAGCGAGCTTTCAGACAGACTTAATGAACAGGGATTTTATACAAATTTAGAGGTTCGGGCGGATAAAAATATGAAAAAGAAGTCACCTGTTGACAACATATGTGAAGCAGATGAAGGCGCGGTAAAGATAAACCGGTATTTGTTTGATATAAGAACTTAGATGAGGATTAGTTATGGAGAATAATAAGCCAAAAACAGCAGTTGCATTACAATATAATAAGGGTGATGAAGCTCCAAGAGTTATTGCAACAGGAAAAGGGGAGATTGCGAACCGTATAATAGAAGAGGCTGACAAAGCGGATATTCCTCTCTATGAAGATGCAAAGCTTGCAAAGACGTTGTCAAAGCTCGAAATAGGAGATGTGATACCTCAGGAATTATATGGTGTAGTTGCAGAGATTTTAGTGTTTGTTGACAGGATGGATAAGATAAAAAACAAACTTATATAAGCGTCTGCGGAATGGAGATAGTGTGAATAAGAGAAATATTGGGGCAAGTTATGAGGGTGTTGCAAGAGACTTTTTGACTGATAAAGGCTACGAAATTCTATGTATGAATTACAGGTGCAAATATGGAGAGATAGATATAATTGCAAGAGACAATGACGGATATGTGGTTTTTGTGGAAGTAAAATACAGATCAGGGGCTAAATATGGGATGCCTTATGAAGCAGTGACCAAATCAAAACAAAAAACAATTTTTATGTGCAGTGAGAAATATTTGCAGGATAATAAGTTATCAGCTTATGGAAAATACCGGTTTGATGTGATTTCCATAAAAGGAAATGAAATACAACATATAAAGAACGCCTTTGGAGGATTATAGTGGATATCGTAAAGTTTGAAAAATTAAAAAAATTCAAAAGTATAACACACGGATTTTCAACAAAAGATGGTGGTGTGAGTACTGGAATATATAAAAGTATGAATCTGTCATTTACAAGAGGAGATGATAAAGAGGCTGTAAAAGAGAATTTTAGGAGAATAACTAAAGAGCTGGATATGCCTTATGAACGTCTTGTATTTTCAGCCCAGACTCACACGACTAACTTAAGATGTGTGGATGAGAGGGATGCAGGAAAAGGAATAATAAGAGACAAAGATTATGATGACATAGACGGGCTTATAACTGATGTTCCTAATTTACCACTGGTGACATTTTATGCTGACTGTGTTCCGCTTGTGTTTTATGACCCGGTGAAAAATGTTATAGCCTCATCACACTCCGGATGGAGAGGAACAGTCAAGAGAATGGGACTTCATACAGTTAATATGATGTGTTTTGAATATGGCTGTGATGCCGGTAATATAATAGCATGTATCGGACCGTCGATATGTAAGAATTGTTATGAAGTAAGTGAAGATGTGGCAACAGAGTTTACGAGAGAATTTTCAAAAGAAGATTCTGAAAAAATAGTTTTTCCAAAAGAAAATGGAAAATATTTGATAGATTTACAGGAAGCTAATCATGTTATATTAAAAGGTGCAGGGATTAGAGAAGAGAATATTGATGATGAGAGAATATGTACCTGTTGCAATAACGAAAGATTCTTTTCGCACAGAGCAACAATGGGACAAAGAGGTAACCTTGCAGCGTTTATAATGTTGACGGAAAGGAAGCAGATATGAGAAAAAACAGTGGACATTTAATAACAGAAGTGTTTCCGAACTCCATAGCTGAGCAGCTTGAGATTGAGGTAGGGGATGTTTTATTAAAGATAAATGACAATGTTATAGAGGATATATTTGATTATCAGTTTTTTATGGAAGATGAGTATGTAGAGATACTTATAAGAAAAGAGAACGGTGAGGAATGGGTTCTTGAGGTTTTTAAGGATCCTGACGAAGATCTTGGTGTCAAATTTGAAAACGGACTTATGAGTGAGTATAAGTCGTGTTGTAATAAGTGTATTTTCTGTTTTATTGACCAGATGCCAAAAGGGATGAGAGATACCTTGTATTTTAAAGATGATGACTCAAGACTTTCTTTTCTTCAGGGCAACTATATAACCCTTACCAATATGAAGGACAAAGATATTGAACGAATTATCAATTACAATCTTGGACCTATAAACATATCTGTTCAGACTACTAATAAAGAACTTAGATGTAAGATGTTAAATAACAGATTTGCAGGCGATGCCCTTGATAAAATAGAAAAGCTTTATGAAGGTGGAATCGAGATGAATGGTCAGATAGTTCTCTGTAAAGGTGTTAATGATAAGGATGAACTTAGAAGAAGTATTGAGGACCTTAGAAAATATCTTCCCTTCATGAGAAGCGTGTCTGTTGTTCCGGCAGGGCTTACAAAATTTCGGGAGGGGTTGTATCCCCTTGAACTGTTTACAAAAGAGGATGCGGGTGAGGTTATTGACCTTATTGAGTCATATCAGAAAGAAATCTATGAAGAATATGGGCTCCATTTTATTCACGCAAGTGATGAGTGGTATATTCTTGCAGAAAGAGATTTTCCTGATGAGGAACGATATGACGGATATATCCAGCTTGAAAATGGTGTTGGAATGATGAGACTTCTTGACAGTGAATTTCATGAAGCTTTAGCAAATCTTAAGGTTTCTGACAGATATGAGGAAGCCTTAAATATAACAAAGACAGTATCTATGGCAACCGGAAAGCTTGCTTATCCGCTTATCAGAAGACTTGCTGATGAGATAGAGGATAATTTCAAAGGAGTTAAGATTAATGTATATGAGATTAGAAATGATTTCTTTGGCGAGAATATAACGGTTGCGGGTCTTATAACAGGAACAGACCTTATGGCACAACTTAAGGGTAAAAATCTCGGGGAAAAACTGTTACTTCCTTCTACTATGATAAGAACAGGCGAGGAGGTATTCCTCGATGATGTAACCCTCACAGAACTTGAAAATACTTTACAAGTATCAGTAAATATTGTAGAATCAGACGGAATGAGTTTTCTCGAGTCAGTAGTATTTGATACTGATAAAAAGATACGTGATAACGGAAATTATGTATATATTAAAGCATATGAAGATTAATAGAAAGGTATGGTAATATATGAGCAAACAGGTAGTGGCTATAGTTGGCAGGCCAAATGTCGGTAAGTCAACATTATTTAACGCTCTTGCGGGAGAAAATATATCGATTGTAAAAGATACACCAGGTGTGACAAGAGATAGAATTTATGCTGATGTAACATGGCTCAATACTGTTTTTACATTGATTGATACAGGTGGTATTGAACCTGATTCAAGTGATATAATATTATCACAGATGAGAGAACAGGCCCAGATAGCTATTGATACTGCAGATGTTATTATTTTTATAACAGATGTAAGACAGGGACTGGTAGATGCTGATGCAAAGGTTGCGGATATGCTTAGAAGAAGTAAGAAGCCGGTCGTGCTGGTAGTTAACAAGGTAGATAATTTTGACAAGATGATGCCGGATGTTTATGAATTCTATAATCTTGGAATCGGTGATCCATTCCCGATAAGTGCTTCTTCAAGACTTGGAATCGGTGATATGCTTGAAGAGGTTGCAAAACACTTTAAGGATACTACAGAAGAAGAGGAAGAAGATGACAGACCAAGAGTAGCCATAGTTGGAAAACCTAACGTGGGTAAATCATCAATTATCAACAAGCTGCTTGGAGAAAACAGAGTTATTGTATCTAATATTGCCGGTACCACAAGAGATGCAATTGATACTGAAATAGTCAGAAACGGAAAGGAATATATTTTCATAGATACGGCAGGACTCAGAAGAAAATCAAGGATTAAAGAGGAGCTGGAAAGGTACTCTATTATTAGAACGGTAACGGCTGTTGAACGTGCTGACGTGGTTGTTATCGTAATAGATGCAAGCGAAGGTGTTACTGAGCAGGACGCAAAGATTGCGGGTATAGCCCATGAGCGTGGAAAAGGTGTAATTATTGCTGTTAACAAATGGGATGCTATCGAAAAAACAGATAAGACGATTTATGAGCATACTAATAAAATACGTGAAGTGTTATCTTATATGCCATATGCTGAGATGATATTTATATCTGCACTTACAGGTCAGAGACTTAATAAGCTTTTTGAGATGATTGATATGGTAATTGAGAATCAGACTCTCAGAATCCAGACAGGTGTTCTTAATGAGATTATGGCAGAGGCAGTTATGCTTCAGCAGCCACCATCAGATAAGGGAAAGAGACTCAAGCTTTACTATATGACTCAGGTAGCGGTTAAGCCGCCTACATTTGTTATTTTTGTAAATGACAAAGAACTTATGCATTTTTCATATACCAGATATATCGAAAATAAAGTGCGAGAAGCCTTTGGATTTAAAGGAACTCCATTAAAATTCATTATCAGGGAAAGAAAAGATAAGGATTAAGAAAGAGGTGCTAAAGAAATGATAACAGAACGTTTGGTAAGTTTGGTCATTGGATATATATTTGGGTTATTTCAGACAGGATATATTTATGGTAAAATTAATCATGTAGATATAAGAGACTTTGGAAGTGGAAATGCAGGAACTACCAATGCTATGAGAGTGCTTGGTAAAAAAGCAGGTATAATTACATATCTTGGTGACTGTTTTAAAGCTATATTTTCAGCTTTAACTGTAAGTCTTATTTTTGCATCTGAATCCAAAAGTGCAACGTTTGTATTATTGTTATATTCAGGTTTTGGAGTGATGTTAGGGCACAGTTATCCATTTTATATGAAGTTCAGAGGTGGAAAAGGAATTGCAGCCGCTTCAGGGGCAATAGTAGGACTGATGGATATTAAGTTTATTTTGCTTGCTCTTTTTACATTCGTAATTGTAACGTATGTATCTAAATATGTTTCACTTGGTTCATTATGTATGATGGCGGGATTTGTGATTGAAGTGATTGTGTTTGACAGACTTAATATGCTTTGTCTGGAAGGAAAAGAAAGCATAGAAGCATATATATTGGCATTTTTAATGGCAGCTTTAGCTTTTTATAAGCATAGAGGTAATATTGTAAGACTCATAAATGGAAACGAAAGAAAGATAGGTCAGAAAAAAGAGGAGTGCTGATTGTAGTACCGGAACGGAGGGAAAAATGGCAAATGTAACAGTTTTAGGCTGTGGTGGTTGGGGACTCGCAATTGCGGTGCTACTTAACAATAACGGTCATAATGTAACAGTATGGTCAGCGGTTGAAGCTGAGCTTAATATGATAGTAACAGAGAGGGAGAATAAGAGATGTCTTCCGGGTATAATTATACCTGGGGATATAAAGGTCGAAGCAGATCTGGCGGCGGCTGTTTCAGATAAGGATATTATAGTGATGGCAGTTGCTTCATCATATGTGAGAGCAACATCAAAGAAATTGTCAGGTCTCATAAAAGCAGGACAGATTATTGTGGATGTAGCAAAAGGAATCGAAGAAGATACTTTGTATACAATGACAGAAGTAATCAAAGATGAGCTTCCTATGGCTGATGCGGTTGTATTATCAGGACCAAGTCACGCTGAGGAGGTTGGAAGAGGGATTCCAACGACCTGCGTAGTCGGAGCAAAGACAAAGGAAACAGCAGAGTATGTTCAGAATATATTTATGAGTAATACATTCAGAGTATATACAAATCCTGACGTGAAGGGGATAGAGCTTGGAGGTTCACTTAAGAATGTAATTGCACTTGCAGCAGGAATTGCTGACGGACTTTCTTATGGTGACAATACAAAAGCAGCACTTATTACGCGAGGAATACACGAGATTACAAGACTCGGTGTTGCCATGGGATGCAGTTATGCAACATTCGCAGGATTATCAGGAATCGGTGATTTGATTGTTACGTGTGCGAGTATGCATAGCAGAAACAGGAGAGCTGGCATTCTGATAGGTCAGGGAAAGACACTCAGTGAGGCAGTTGAGGAAGTTAATATGGTTGTTGAGGGTGTATATTCAGCAAAAGCAGCATATGAGCTTGGTAAGAAATACAATGTTTCTATGCCGATTATTGAAAAGGTAAATGACGTGTTATTTAATGACCTTCCGGCAAAGGAAGCGGTGAATGATTTGATGTTGAGGGATAAGGTTGTCGAAAATGGACAGCTTGAATGGAAATAAATATCGAAAGAGGAAAAAATGGCAGTAATCAGAAGGTATAATCCTACAAATAAATACTTTCCGGATAGAATTGTAGACAGACTTAATTCGATTTTTGAAAACGAATTAACAGTTGTGGAGGCACCTACAGGATTCGGAAAGAGTACGGCTGTAAAACATGTTTTGTCAGAGGGTACAATGCCATATATATGGTTTAGTGTCGATAACAGTGACAAGAACAAATTTTATAGTGATTTTTGTGCGAAAATAAAAAATCTTGATGAGGGATGCTATAAAAAATTAAGTGTGATAGGATATCCTGCGGGGGAGGATGAATGCACTAACATTGCAAACATCTTAATAGATATCAATATCAAAGAAGATACGATACTGGTACTTGATAATTACCAACATATATCAGATGAATATATGGCAAAGATTTTAATTGATGTAACTTCTAACCATGAATCAAAGTTGAAGATTGTAGTGCTTACACAGGTTGTTAAGACTGAACATTTCTTTGACCTGGTGATGAAGAATAAAGTTAACTATATTGATCACAATGTGTTAGCTTTTGATAAGAATGACATTTCAAGTTACTGTAGAAACTGTGGTGTGAAGCTTGAAGATGAAGAGGCTGACTTTTTGTTCAAATATACTGAAGGATGGATAAGTGCAGTTTATCTTCAGATGGTGCAGTATAAGAATAACGGTAAGTTTGATATCAATGCAAATATTGATAATCTGATGGCTAATGCTATTTGGGACAAGCTGTCAATAAAAGAGCAGGATTTTTTGACTGCGATAGGAATATTTGACAGTTTTACATTAAGACAGGCAATTTATGTATCAGAAGGGAAGCTCAGTGAGGAAAAAGTCAAGAATCTGCTAGATTCTGTTTCACTTATTGGGTATGATGCAAAAGAGAGAAAGTATTATGTACACTCATTGCTTAAATTCTTTTTGAACAGAGAATTATCGAAGCTTGAGCCTGTTTTTAAGAGTGATATATATAAGAGAGCTGCAGACTGGTATGCTCATAATGATGAATACATAAAAGCGATAACTTACTATCACAAAAACAAAGACTATGAGAGTATCTATTCATTATCATATGATGCGGATATTCTGGTAAGAAGCGCAAATGCAGAAAACAGACCTATGTTTGTAGATATTTTGCTTAGAACACCTGTTGAGGTTAAAGAGAAATATCCAAGAATGGCTGTGGTGTATTTGTTCCTCATAAAATATTATGGTGATTCATCATATTTTGAAGCGGAGAGCGAAGTAGTAGAAAATATCATAAAAGAAAGCAGAGTGTTAACTGACAGGCAGAAGGAGATTCTGTATGGTGAAATGGCATATTGCAGGGCTTTGTGTGAATATAATGTTTTGGAAAAAATGCAGGAATGGTTCATTAAAGCAAATTCACTTTTAAAATGTCCGTCAACAATATATGGTAATCCTACATCATGGACAGAGGGGTGCCCTTCCATACTTAGTAATTTTCACAGAGATGCGGGAAAGAGCACGGATGAACTTGAGCTTCTTGAAGAGACGATGCCATATTATTATAGAATAACTGATGGACATGGAAAAGGTGGCGACGTTGTAATGAAGGCAGAGATGCTTTTGCTTCGTGGTGAACTTGATGGTGCAGAGGTACTATGCCAGAAGGCAATTTATATGTCAGAGACAAGAAAACAGACATCCATATATATTGCTGCAATGTTCATACTTGCAAGGATATCTGTCTTTAGAGGCGACTATGAGATGGTCAAGGATATCTATGACACTATGAATGACAAAATCGAAAGCAAACAGGACGACAGCCTTAAGATTATGGTTGATTTGTGTAGGGGATATATATCGGTAGTTTTAGAAAATATGTCAATTATGCCGGGATGGCTGACTTCTGATCTTACAATAGAGCAAAGATGTACAAAATATAACCTTGGTTTTGCAAATGTAGTTTACGGAAAATACCTGCTTATGAAAGATGATTTTAAGAAGCTTCTTGGGATAAGCGGCCAGTTTCTGGGAGTGGCTTCCATGAACTCAGGTGTTATCTACCAGATATATACATACATATACATAAGTGTTGCAAATCTCAAGATGAATAATAAGGAAAAAGCTGTAATGTTTTTAAAGGAGGCTGCCAGTCTTGCGGCACCGGATGGATTTTATATTCCATTTGTAGAGAATTATAAATCAATTGAGAGTATCCTGTGCGAAATTGAGACAGAATACCAATTCCTTGTCAGCAAAGTAAATGACTGCGAGAGAATACATTTTAATATTGAAAAAGTATCAAGAATTTCATTGAAAAACAGTCAGAATTTCGGGCTTACTGCACGAGAGTATAGTGTTGCAAAGCTTGCAGCGGACAGGCTTACCAATAAAGAGATTGCAGAGAAATTATTTATTGCCGAAAGTACTGTTAAGAGTAATATGAAGGCGATATTTAGTAAGCTTTCTATTAGTTCTCGAAGCGAACTTAGTAAATATTTTTAAAATACCCCCTAAATGGGGGTGGAATATTGACAAAGTATATACTACTATGTATCTAACAAAGAAGATTATGCAGCGTGATTTTTTAGGAGGGATAGATATGGCAAAAATCAATTATGTTGATGCGAAACCAGCAAACAGATTACTTGTTGAACTTGACACCGGAATGGTTTTGTATGTTAATATGACAGAGAAGATTAAGACTTGCAGATTTTTGGACTTACAGCAGGAAGAAGTATTTAAGAAAGTCTTTACTGACGGAAGTGCTGTGTATTGGGCTGACGGTTTTATCAGCTTAACACTCAACGAGATTTATGAAATGAACAGAGTCGCAAGAAGTCAGGCAGAGCAGGCCAGAAGCAATGCGATATAGATTATAGACATAATATGTATCCTCTGACATATATATTTATAAGTATATGTCAGGGGGTTTTTTTATGGATTCATATAATGTATACAAGGATATAAAAGAGCGTACAAATGGTGAAATATACATAGGTGTTGTAGGACCTGTAAGAACGGGAAAATCAACATTTATTAAGAGATTTACACAGCTTATGATTTTACCCGGGATTGAGAATGAATATGAGCGAAAGAGAACGAGGGATGAGATTCCTCAGAGTGGGGCAGGTAAAACAATTACCACAACAGAACCAAAGTTTATACCAAAAGACGCTGTGGAGTGTACGTTTGAACAGGACGTGAATATAAAGCTCAGACTTATTGACTGTGTTGGATATATGGTTGACGGTGCAACAGGACACATTGAGAACAATGAGGAGAGAATGGTAAAAACACCTTGGTTTGACTACGAAATACCATTTTCGAAAGCAGCTGAGATTGGTACAGACAAGGTCATTAATGAACACGCAACGGTGGGGGTAGTGGTAACAACAGATGGATCTTTTGGTGATATAGAAAGAGAGAAATATGAAATAGCAGAGGAACAGACAGTATGCCAGTTAAAAGAAATTGATAAGCCGTTTATTGTGATTGTCAATTCAAACAAGCCATATTCAAAAGAATGTAAATCATTATGTGAGGAGCTTGAGAATAAATATGGTGTCACAGTTACAAGTGTGAATTGTGAACAGCTGAAAATGGAAGATGTCAATGAGATAATTAAGAAGCTTCTATACGAATTTGAACTTACGGACATTAATTTTTACATACCAAAATGGTTTGATATGCTGCCTGTAAACCACTGGTTTAAAAAGGGAATACTTGAATATATCGGAGAAGAGCTCACAGGAATCAGGAAGATAAAGGATGCCCTGTCGTTTAGCGATTTCTCAGAATATAATTACATAGAAAATATCAAATTCCAAAACATTGATATGGCTAGTGGTACCTGTGACCTGGAGATGAAAATAGATGAAGAATATTATTATGAAATCTTATCAGAGCTTACAGGTATGACGATAGATAGTGAATACAGCTTGATCGACACAATAAAAACTTTTGCCGAACAGAAAAATATGTATTGCAAGATAGCTGATGCATTTATGCAGGTTAAAAACTGTGGCTATGGAATAATTATTCCTGATAAGGAGGAGATTAAATTAGAGGAGCCTGTGATGTATCGCAATGCAAATAAATACGGTGTGAGGATAACTGCAAAAGCTCCGTCAATTCATATGATTGCAGCAGACATAAATACAGAGATTTCTCCAATTGTTGGGAATGAGAATCAGGCAAAGGATCTGATAGATTTCATAAATGAAAGCAGTAGTGAAAGTGAAAACGGAATCTGGGAGACAAATATTTTTGGAAAAACAATTGAACAGATTGTCGATGAGGGAATAAATAACAAGATAAATAAGCTGTCAGATAATACACGTACAAAAATGCAGGAAGCAATAGAGAAAATAACAAATGAGGATAATAATGGAGTTATATGCATTATGTGGTAGCAGTTACTGCAGCGATGTTGTAAAAGAAACACAAATAGGATATAATAATGAAAAACTAAAGAAAGGAGAATTTTTCAATGCTTGAAAAATTATTCAAACTGAAAGAGAATAAGACAACAGTTGGAATTGAAGTGACTGCAGGTCTTACCACTTTCATGACAATGGCGTATATAATTGCGCTTAATCCGAACCTGATAACAGGGTGGGGATTTGGTACAGAGGCATATCCGGCGTCACCGGGATTATGGAATGCAGTATTTTTAGCAACAGTATTATCAGCAGGTGTAGGTACGTTGCTGATGGCTTTTCTGGCTAACAGGCCTTTTGGTCTGGCACCGGGTATGGGACTTAACTCATATTTTGCGACAGTTGTTGCTTCGATTTGTGGTGCTGCAGGCTTTGAGACATATGATGAAGGTGTTCAGGCCGGATTGGCAGTTATTCTTGTGTCAGGAATTTTGTTTACTGTTTTGACTCTCCTAAAGGTAAGGGAGAAAATTGTAGATGCCATTCCTAAGGCAGTACGACTTGGTATTCCGGCAGGTATCGGTCTTATGCTTGTAAATATTGGCTTGACGACTAATGCAGGTGTAGGTCCGGCTGCTTCATACACAATGCTTGGAAGCTTTTTTGCAAACGGACCAAGTGCTACAAAAGAAGCTTTAGGAGCTGAGGATTACCACAAGATGCTTTTGTATGTAATCTGTACTTTTGTAGGATTAATCGCGATTGCAGTACTTTCACACTTTAAGTTCAAGGCGGCAATACTTATTGGTATGATTGGAAGCTCAGTTCTTTACTGGATTGGGGACGCAGCGTTTTTAAAAGAGAATCCATTTGCCGCTCTTAAGGGAGCAAAGTGGGTGCCGGATTTTGGCAATATGGCAGAACTCACACTCTTTAAGTTTGACTTCCCGGGACTCTTTGAGATGGGAACATTTGCTGCAATTATGACAATTATTACATTCTGTATGGTTGATATGTTTGATACAATTGGAACACTTTATGGAACAGCCAAGAAAGCCGATATGCTTGATGAAAATGGTAACTTACCGGGAATGAATAAGGCTATGTTATCTGATTCTATTGCAACATGTGTAGGTGCATGTACAGGTACTTCGACAGTTACAACATTCATCGAATCAGCATCAGGTGTAGAAGCAGGCGGTAGAACAGGGTTGACATCGCTTGTGACAGGTGTGTTATTCTTAGCATCCATGTTTATTGCTCCAATCGCAGGAATCATACCTGCACCGGCTACATCAGCAGCCCTTATCTATGTTGGTGTGCTTATGATGGGATCGCTTAAGGAAGTGGATTACAATGACATATCACAGGTAGTACCAACAGTATTACTGCTTATCTTTATGCTTGGAACAAGCGGAATCGGTAACGGAATCGGAATTGGTCTTATTGCTTACTCACTTATCAAATTATTAACCGGTAAGGGCAAAGACGTCTCAATTCTTACCTATGTACTTGCGTTATTATTTATTGGAAAATTCTTTATAACATTTTAATATTTGAATCAGACGGTTGCATTAGCAAAATTTGTTAATGCAACTGTTTTTTATTTGAAAAAAAGTATATTTCTGCTAAAATAGTAAAAAAATACTGTAAGAAGGAAGTAGTGTATGGAACAAATTGAAATTATTTATATGTTAATATTTTTGGCTTTAATAGCCATTGTTGGATTCAGTGGTTATCGTCAGAGAAAAGAGATGAACAGGTATTTATCCAAAAGAATCAAGAAGAATTTTGGTAATACCCCGGAGAGGATATATACCTCTGAAGAACTTAAGAACATTGCAGGTTATTTTGAGACAAAGAAAAAGTCAGGTTTTTTCATAGATGATATAACATACAATGACCTGGATTTGGAAGAGATATTTAAGCTTCTTAATAACACATACTCGTGCGTTGGGGAAGAATATCTGTACAAGATGCTTAGAATGCCTGAATATGATGAGAAGGAGCTTAAAGAGAGAGATAAAATAATATCATATTTTGAGGAGAATAATGAAGAGGCATACAAGCTGTCAAAGATTTTTTCAGAGCTCATCAAGAATCCAAAGATATCATTTTATGATTTGATTAGCAGAACCATGGAGATTAAGAAATTAAATCCATTAATTGATATATTGTGTGTGATAATGGTGGTGGCATCAGCCGGGGCAACAATATATTATCCGCCGGTTGGAGTGTTATTATCTGTAGCGGTTCTTGCATTTAATGTGTTTAGCTATTTTTCAAGAAAGGCACAAATCGAGAATTATATTCTCTGCTTTAAATATATTATCGCTATGGTTGACATTGCTGACAAAATTAGTAAACAGGAGTCAAAGGGTGTTCTCGATGAATATTTTAGTGAGCTTAAAAAAGACGTTGATGAGATTAAGTCCATAAAGAAAGGGATGTTTTTGCTTTCAAGCGGTGGGATGTCAGGTTCAATAACAGATATTATTATGGATTACGTCAGAATGATTCTGCATGTTGATTTGATTAAATTTAACTCTATGCTTAAGAAAACGCTTTATAACAGGGCTCTAATTGATAATCTGTATGAAAAACTAGGTTACTTAGAGTCGTGCATAGCAGTTGCATCGTTTAGAAAATCTCTTTCTTATTATTGCAAGCCGATTTTTAGTGATAAAAACAGCAGGATAAAGTGCGATGAGGTGTACCACCCTGTAATTGCACATCCGATTGCAAATGATATATATGAAGAAAAATGCGTTCTGATAACGGGCTCTAATGCTTCGGGTAAATCCACTTTTCTTAGAACGATTGCAATCAACGCTCTTTTTGCTCAGACAATATACACATGTACTGCCAATGAGTTTGAGACCTGCTTTTATGATATATATTCTTCAATGGCACTAAAAGACAGTCTGTCAAGTAGCGACAGTTATTACATGGTTGAGATAAAATCGCTAAAGAGAATTCTTGACAGGATTGATGGCAGGAGAAGAATACTCTGCTTTGTCGATGAAGTCTTAAGAGGAACCAATACCATCGAGAGAATTGCGGCATCATCGCATATATTAAAACATATGTCTGATTCAAAGGTGATGTGTTTTGCGGCTACGCATGATATTGAACTTACACATATTCTTGAGGATATATATTCAAACTATCATTTTACGGAAGAAGTGGAGGACACAGATGTAATGTTCAGCTATAAGCTTATTGAGGGCGAGGCAACTTCAAGAAATGCGATAAAACTTTTGGATATTATGGGATATGATGAGAACATAACAAAATCAGCAGAAAAAATGGCATACGATTTTGTGAAAAATGGTAACTGGACTAAATGCTACTAAAAATATTTGTATAAATTGCGTTTTTGTGGTAGTATATATTGGATATAGTTTAAAAAGATGAATGGAGGAATATTATGTCAGAAAATGTATACGACATATTAGTTGAGCGTGGATACATCAAGCAGATGACACACGAACAGGAGATTAGAGACTTATTGGCAAAGGAAAAAGTTACATTCTATATTGGCTTTGATCCTACTGCTGACAGTTTACACGTTGGTCATTTTATCGCAATGATGTTTATGAGATATATGCAGAAGGCAGGTCACAGACCTATAGCACTTATCGGTGGTGGAACTGCTATGATAGGCGATCCGAGTGGTAAGAATGATATGCGTAAGATGATGACAAAAGAGACAATCGCAAATAATGTGGCATCAATCAAGAAACAGATGGAGAAATTCATCGATTTTTCTGATGATAAGGCTTTAATCGTTAACAATGCAGACTGGTTATTAGATCTTAATTATGTAGATTTCTTAAGAGAAGTAGGAGTTCATTTTTCAGTTAACAAGATGCTTACGGCAGAATGTTTTAAGCAGAGAATGGAGAAAGGTCTTACATTCCTTGAATTTAACTATATGCTTATGCAGGGTTATGATTTCTACGTGCTTAACCAGAAGTATGGATGTAAGATGGAATTAGGTGGAGATGATCAGTGGTCAAATATGATAGCAGGTGTTAATCTTGTTCGTAAGAAAGCAAGAGGGGAAGCATATGCTATGACATGTACTCTTCTCACAAACAGTCAGGGACAAAAGATGGGTAAGACAGTTGGCGGAGCATTATGGCTCGACCCTGAGAAGACATCACCTTACGATTTTTTCCAGTACTGGAGAAATATCGATGATGCGGATGTGTACAAGTGCTTGTGCCTGCTCACATTCCTTCCTATGGATGAAGTCAGAAGACTTTCAGAACTTAAGGATTCAGAGATTAACAAGGCAAAAGAAGTACTTGCTTTTGAAATTACCAAGATTGTTCATGGTGAAGAAGAGGCGACAAAGGCTCTCGAAGCTGCAAGAGCATTATTTGCAAACGGAGGTAAGAGTGCTGATATGCCTACTACATACATGGAAAAAGCAAGACTTGAAGAGGGTATAGACTTTATTTCTTTACTTGTAGAGACAGGACTTGTAGCTACCCGTTCAGAAGGCAGACGTCTTATCACACAGGGTGGTGCTTCTGTAAATGATGTTAAGGAAACAGCTTTTGACAGAGTATACACAACAGCAGATTTAGATGCAGATGGTTCTTTGATTATCAAGAAGGGTAAAAAAGGATATCATCAGGTGAAGGTACAGTAATATATTCCGATATGGAGGTAGAATTATGGACGGTTTTATTGGAGCAACATTATTTTATGCAGCTAAGTTAATAGTTATAGCTGGATTTATTGTAGCGGGATGGTGTGTCGGATCAAACTTGCGAAAAAGAAAAGATGCAAAGGCATCAGGTAATGGTAATCAGGAGGATTAAGTCGTGACTAAGTACGGAGTAAACGAATTAAGAAAAATGTTTTTGGAGTTTTTTGAGAGCAAGGGACATCTTAAGATGAACAGCTTTTCATTAGTTCCACACAATGATAACAGTTTATTGTTGATAAATTCAGGTATGGCGCCATTAAAGCCATACTTTACAGGACAGGAGATTCCACCAAGAAGACGTGTGACAACATGTCAGAAATGTATCAGAACAGGTGATATAGAGAATATTGGTAAGACAGCCCGTCATGGTACTTTTTTTGAAATGCTTGGAAATTTCTCTTTTGGCGATTATTTTAAAACAGAAGCTATTCACTGGTCATGGGAGTTTCTTACAGAAGTTGTAGGACTTGATGCAGACAGATTGTATCCATCAGTATATGAGAATGATGATGAAGCATTTGAAATCTGGAATAAAGAGATGAATATTCCGGCTGAGAGAATTTTCAAATTCGGAAAAGCTGATAACTTCTGGGAGCATGGTGCCGGTCCATGTGGCCCATGTTCAGAGATTTATTATGACAGAGGCGAAAAATACGGATGTGGACAGCCGGGATGTACAGTAGGTTGTGAATGTGACAGATATATGGAAATCTGGAATAATGTATTTACACAGTTTGACAATGATGGTAAGGGTAACTATGAGGAGTTAACACAGAAGAATATTGATACCGGTATGGGTCTTGAAAGACTTGCCAGCGTTGTTCAGGATGTTGATTCTATTTTTGATGTGGATACAATTTTTGCACTCAGAAGCAAGGTGTGTGAACTTTGTGGAGCTACATACAAGGAAGATGCTAAGAAGGATGTATCCATAAGAATTATTACTGATCATATTCGTTCTTCAACATTTATGATTTCAGATGGTATTATGCCATCAAATGAAGGTAGAGGATATGTGCTTAGAAGACTTATCAGAAGAGCTGCAAGGCATGGAAGAATACTGGGAATAGACGGCAAATTCCTTGCTAAGCTCAGCGAAACTGTAATAGAAGGTTCAAAGGATGGATATCCTGAGCTTGAAGAAAAGAAAGCTATGATTTTCAAGGTTCTCACAGAAGAAGAGAACAAGTTCAATAAGACAATTGACCAGGGACTTGCTATTCTTGCTGAGATGGAAGCAGAGATGGAAAAAGCAGGAACAAAGACATTATCAGGAGAAAACGCCTTCAAGTTATATGATACCTATGGATTCCCTATGGATTTAACTAAGGAGATTCTTGAAGAAAAGGGAATGGACATTGACGAGGACGGATTTAAGTGTCAGATGGAAGAGCAGAAGAAGAAAGCTCGTGATGCCAGAAAAGTAACAAACTATATGGGTGCTGATGTTACTGTATATGAATCAATTGATCCGGCCATAACAAGTAAGTTTGTAGGATATGATAAAACAGAATATACATCAAAGATTTCTGTTCTTACAACAGAGACAGAGCTTTGTGAAGCACTTACAGAGGGTCTTGTTGGTACAATTATCGTAGACGAAACACCTTTCTATGCTACAATGGGTGGACAAAATGGAGATAAGGGTGTTATCACAACAGCTACTGCAGAATTTGTAGTAGAAGATACAATCAAATTATTAGGTGGAAAAATAGGTCATGTTGGAAAAGTGACAAAGGGAATGCTTGCAGTTGGCGAAGAAGTGAAATTATCAGTTGATAAGACACTACGAGCAGATACATGTAAGAATCACAGTGCTACCCACTTACTTCAGAAAGCGCTTAGGACGGTTCTTGGTTCACACGTTGAACAGCAGGGTTCATTAGTTACACCTGACAGACTTAGATTTGACTTCACTCATTTCCAGGCATTAACTGAGGATGAGTTAAGAGAGGTTGAAAGTATTGTTAACGAACATATTGCAATGGGACTTACAGTTGATACTAAGGAGATGACACTTGAAGAGGCCAAGAAGACAGGAGCTATGGCACTCTTTAGTGAAAAATACGGCGAGACAGTAAG
>JBGVIE010000018.1:0-27537 GCA_045122895.1 Lachnospiraceae bacterium | reverse complement strand
ACTCCGTGAACTTGGATATCCAACATTCACAGAGTTCTATTTGAAAATATGTGAAAACTAAAGAACCGCCGTGTACGGAACCGTACGCACGGTGGTGTGGGAGGACGGTAAATAAAATAATTATTTACCTCCTACCCGATTCTTTTTGAGCATCTTCTTTGGTTATATGAATCGTCCCCGGCTTATGATGGGCAGGAGAATATATGGATGACAGCTTAAGAGCCATTCGTCCGACATTAATTATATTGTGCCAATTCCCGGCAGGAATGAAAATAGTATCACCCTTTTGGACGGTATAGCATAAATCCAATCTTTCTTTACATTTTCCTAATTTAACAAGAGCAGTACCTTGTTCTATTCTTATAATTTGGTCATTCTCTTTGTGTATTTCGACACCAATATCAGAACATACGGGTATGCACATTAATGTCATCTGTGAATAGGGTCCGGTCCAAATTGTAGTTCGAAAATTTGTATTATTAGTTGCTGCTTTTTCGATATTAATTACCGATGGATTTGATTGTTTATGCATTGAATTAAAAATCCTTGTGTTGTTAATATAAAATATGCAGTCACAGAAGATAAGTTGATATGCAGATAGAACAAATAGAAATTATTGAATACACAACAAAACAGGGACTTAACAATAGATGTTAAGCCCCCGTTCTGCACTTTTTTTAATTATTATATCCACTTTTTATTTGTTAAATATAACGGTTATATTATACTACTTTGAATTAAATAATGCAACCCTTGTGTTGATTGAGCGATAAAAATACTATATTTTTGAATTATCATATTCTATAGCAGTGGCGAAAGTAATCGGGATACCTGCTCTTTAATTCGTATAATCATACTTCTTCTCACATAATCGTATTTGGTCAGTTCACTGCATTTATCAATATCTTCTAAGAACTGGCTCTCGAGTTCTTCTGTGACATCTGAATTATAAATAACTGCATTCACCTCAAAGTTAAGTGCGAAGCTTCGCATATCCATATTAGCTGTACCGTAACTACATACTTCTCCATCTATCATTATGCCTTTTGCATGCAAAAATCCGTCCTCGTATTTGAAAACCCTGGCACCTGACATTACAAGATCGCCGGCAAAAGAGTGAGTGCTCCAATATACAAAAGGATGGTCAGGCTTGCATGGAATCATAAGTCGTACATCTATGCCTGACTTTGCCGCTATTGTGAGCGCAGTTAACACTGATTCATCAGGGATAAAATATGGTGTATGAATGTATATGCTTTTTTCAGCTTTGTTAATAAGTCGCAAATAGTTATCTCTTATAGTTTGTGATGTCGAGTCCGGACCGCTTGACACAATCTGTATTCCGACTTCACCTTCGGTATTTATTGCATCATCGATTTGCATATATTTTTCATTTTTGATAAGATTTTCTTTGGTTGCATAATTCCAGTCGAGTATGAAGCGTATCTGCAAATCAAGAACTGCCACACCTTTTATCTTAAGATGTGTATCTCTCCAGTATCCAAACTTTTTATCTTTTCCAATGTACTCTTTTCCAATATTAAAACCGCCAACGTATGCGTACTTGCCATCTATTACAGCAATTTTACGATGGTTTCTGTAGTTAAAACGTGGCTGTAGTCTTCCGAGAATAGCAGGAAAGAAAATTCCTGTCTGAATGCCATTTTGTTTCATCTTCTTAATAGTCTTTTTCTTGAGATTGCGCCCACCCATTCCGTCATAGAGAACTCGGACTTCAACCCCTTCTTTAGCTTTTTTAATAAGCTCATCAAGAATTTTCTCAAATAATTCATCTGTCTTAATAATGTAGTATTGTATGTGAATAAATTTTTTTGCGTTTCGAATCTCATGAATTAAGTCATTGAATTTCTCATTACCATCATTAAAAACAGTTACTTCATTGTTGTCTGAGTAGATCGCACTACTGGTCTCAAGATTAAAAAGCACAAGATCAGAGTATTTTCTGGATTCATTATTATCTATCCTAAATCGGTTTTGTTGAATGTAATCCTCCTGCTTCTTAATCGCACCGTTTAGTGCATCCTCGATTTCTTTTATCTTGAACATTTTTTGCTTGTGCATATCCTGACCGATAACAAGGTACAAGAAAAATCCGAGGATTGGTATAAAGTACATAACCAAAAGCCAGGTCCACACAACCTTGGGATCTCTTCTTTCAAAAAATACTATAAGAACGGCAAATACCATATTTAGATAAAAAATATTGTCCATCAGAAATGACCATATATCCATCAGATGGAACCATATTGTTGTGAACATATTTAACTGCTCCTTTGTAACTTTTATTAGGTGATTATATCATATATTATTATTAAATAATTATAATAATTTTATGAATTATTGATTTTTAATTGTTTTAATGATAAAATAAGCTCTGATTAAGCATTTATACGGGAGGATTCAATATGCAGACATTAAGTTTGGCAAGTGTTATTGGTATTGCCTCAATTGTGTTATTGGTAGTACTTATAATAGCGATTATAGTTTTATTTATTTTAGGACGTAGAGCAGAGAAGAAATCAGCAGAACAGAGAGAGTTAATGGAGCAGTCAGCTCAGAATATGTCGTTCTTTGTTATCGATAAAAAGCGCGTGAGAATGAAAGATGCCGCACTTCCAAAAATCGTTCTTGAACAGACACCTAAGTATCTTAGAAGAACAAAGCTTCCAATCATTAAAGTTAAGATTGGACCGAAGGTTATGTCACTTATCTGTGACGAATCTGTATTTTCAACAATTCTTCCTAAGCAGGAAGTTAAAGCAAGAGTTAGTGGTATGTATGTGATATCAGCAAAGAGAATCAGAGGACCACTTCCGGAACCAAAGAAGACGAAAGCTGAGATTAAGGCTGAAAAGAAAGCTGCTAAAAAGGCTGAAAAAGAGAAAAAGAAGAAGACTAAATAGAAAAGCGAATAAGCAGGTGATGCCTATCCGAGATGAGATGAAATCTTGGATAGGCATATTTGTTGGCTTTCTGAACTGCCAGAGGATTCGTACATGTTTTGGCAGCTCAGAAGGAGGACAATGGATAACAAAGATTCAAGTATTGCTCTACATCAATCGAATAACGTATTGTTGTAAAATAACCCTGAATCCGCTATACTAATGGTAGTTTATTTCAATTTGGAGGTAAGAGGTATGGGCGTATATTTTAATCCAAGTAATGAAAGTTTTACGAGTGATAAAAATAGTAAAATTTATGTTGACAAAACAGGATTATTAGAATACTTAAATGATATTCTGGGAACGAATAGCAGATGCATCGCAGTAAGCCATGCCAGACGTTTTGGTAAATCCCATGCTGCAGGAATGATAGATGCATATTACAGCCGTGGATGTGATTCCACTAAGCTCTTTGAGGATACAAAGATTGCTGAAAGTCCTGATTTTAAGAAGTATATGAATAAGTATAATGTGATTCATCTTGATATATCATCTGTTTGGGATTTTCACAAAGAAGATTTGGTGGAATCAATTCATGAGCGTGTGTGTGAAGATTTCCAAAAAGAATACCAAGATACACTTAATTATGATAAGGATTTATACTTGTTAATCCAGGAAATATATAGCAGGAGTCGTATTCCATTCGTCATCATCATTGATGAGTGGGATTGTGTCATCAGAAACAGTGATGATAAAGAATTAGTGCACAGATATCTGCAGTTTCTTCATTCCCTGTTTAAATCAGAAGAATCAAAATCCTTCCTGGCATTGGCATATATTACAGGAATTCTGCCGATTAAGAAGATTCAGGACGAATCGGCACTGAATAATTTTGATGAGTATACGATGTTAAAATCAAAACCAATCACCGAGTACTATGGATTTACAGAAGAGGAAGTAAGGGGACTTTGCAGGGAATATGATATGGATTTTGATACCACAAAGGCATGGTACAATGGATATCTGATTGATGATATGCATATGTATAACCCGAACTCGGTAGCCATGGCAATGAAGAAAAAGGATTATGATTCCTACTGGAAAAACACATCCTCCTTTGCATCCATTAATACGTATATTACCATGAACTATGCGGGACTAAAGGATGATATTATGACCATGCTTGCCGGTGGAAAAGTACCGGTAAATACCTATACTTTTCAAAATGATTTATCCACAATATCTTCAAAGGATGATACACTCACTGCTTTGATACATTTGGGATATTTGGGATATGATTATGAAGAGGGATGTGCATATATTCCGAATTATGAGGTGGCAAAGGCATATCAGGCAGCACTGAATGTTGGAAGCTGGACGGAGGTTGCAAAATCAATATCAAGATGCGATGAACTTCTTAGAGCAACCATTTCGGGTGATGAAGAAAAAGTGGCAGAACTGATTGAGCTTGCCCACGATACCTATACTTCAGTTCTGAAATATAATGATGAAAATTCACTAAGCTGTGTACTTACAATGGCTTATTTTACCGCACCGGGATATTATAATGTCATTCGGGAGATGCCAGCCGGAAAAGGTTTTGCAGATTTTGTGTTTATCCCAAGAGCAAATGCAGGAAAAAGACCGGCGATGGTAGTGGAACTGAAATACAACAAGTCCGCCGATACCGCAATTAAGCAGATTAAAGAAAAAAGATATCAGGGAGCCTTATCAGGATATGGTGATAAGATTCTATTAGTTGGAATTAATTATGACGAAGAAGGTGAAGATAAGAAGCACCATACCTGTGAGATAGAGGAATGGATGGGATAAATACCTAACCTTAGGTTAATAGTTTTTTTATAAAATCCACTGTACAATGTTTGTATGGTGGATTTTTATTATGGGTCGTGACCCTGTTGAGCTCGCGAAGCGTGCGAAATATAAACCACCCGCTATGCGGGTGCGCGGTGTTTGTTATACAAAAAAATCACCTTTCCGTTATAATAAGGTTGTTCAAGCCAATTTATAACGAAAGGAAAGGTGATTTTAATGGCCAATAAGGCAAATAGTTTATGGACTATCTGTTTCCTGACAGACACTTTTTACATCTCGTCGAGCATATTCTGAATAATCTTCTGGGTGTAAGCACCCATATGTTTTCTGTCCTCTTTATCAAGAGAATCAGGGTAAAATGGAGGTGCTATTTTAACAGTAACACGAGCTTTTTTAATTTTTGGAAGATGATTCTCAAAAATATCGGCAGTTCCCTTGATTGCTACGGGAAGAACTGCACATCCTGATTTATCTGCAATCTTGAAGCTTCCTTCCTTGAATGGAAGAAGATTTCCGTCATGTGAACGGGTTCCCTCAGGAAAGATACAAATGGATACGCCTTTCTTAACCTTGTCAATTGCCTTGAGGATTGACTTAAGCCCCTCCTTGATATTTGTTCTGTCAATAAAAATACAATTGATTAGCTTCATCCAAAGGCTAAGAAAAGGAACCTTGGCGATTTCTTTCTTTGCGACAAAACCAAATACATGTGGAATCACAGTATACAAAACAAGAATATCAAAGAAACCACTATGATTTCCGATAATAAGTAATGGTTCATCCATAGGAATGTTCTCCTTACCGGTCACGTCTATCTTGACGCCGGAGATAAAGAGGATAACTTTAAAGGCGAATTTTACAATAACTTTAGAACTCTTGTCACGAGCGTTTCTGTTGAACTTGCCTATAATATATTCGACTAATAATACAGGTAATCCTACAATGAAAAAAATCACTAAAAATAACCCAACTAATATTGTTCTAATCATAATGTTCTCCAATCTTTTGTTTATACTTATTTAAGTATACAGAAAAAAAGACGGATTTACAAGGGAAAATCGTGGTGGTATAATTGAATCCTGATTGCAGAAGAGAAATAGCCTACGCGAATTTCTCTTCGCGGTGTCTTCGCAATAAATTGCTCGGACATGGAGGTTAGCATGAAAAATCGCGCTGATGCGCCGATTTTGCATACGGCTATTTGTGCCGCAGGCGCCACAAAGTAGCCCTTATCGCAGAGCTGAATCTGATATTCAGCTCGCGATTCCTCCGACGCATAGCGTCTGCGGAATGGAGATTAGTATGGCAAGAAGCTTAACATTACTCACAGATTTATATGAGCTTACAATGATGCAGGGATACTTTAAGAGTGGCTCAAACGAGATAGTAGTATTTGATGCATTTTATAGAAAAAATCCTAACGACGGAGGATATGCAATAGCCTGCGGTCTTGAACAGGTTATAGATTATATTAAGAATTTGAAATTTTCCTATGACGATATAGATTATTTAAGAAGTCTTAAATTGTTTGATGAAGATTTTCTTTCATATCTCAGTTCGTTCCACTTTACAGGAGATATTTATGCTATTCCCGAAGGAACAGTGGTATTTCCGATGGAGCCTCTCGTAAAGGTTGTAGCTCCTATTATGGAAGCACAGCTTATAGAGACAGCCATTCTTAATATTATAAATCATCAGAGCCTTATTGCCACAAAAGCGTCAAGAGTTGCTTATGCGGCTCAGGGCGATGGAATAATGGAATTCGGACTTAGAAGAGCACAGGGGCCTGACGCCGGTATATACGGTGCGAGAGCTGCTGTGATTGGCGGATGTATTGGAACCTCCAATGTACTTACGGGCCGTATGTTTGATGTACCTGTTAAGGGAACGCATGCACACAGCTGGATAATGAGTTTTAAGGATGAGTATACTGCGTTTAAGACTTATGCAGATTTGTATCCTGATGCATGTATCCTGCTTGTAGACACATATGACACGCTTCGCTCAGGTGTGCCAAATGCCATAAAAGTATTTAAGGAGATGAGAGAAGCAGGCATCCGGCTTTCATTCTATGGAATCAGACTTGATAGTGGAGACCTTGCATATTTATCAAAAAAAGCCAGAAAGATGCTTGATGAAGCAGGATTTGAAGATGCAGTTATCTCAGCTTCCAGTGACCTTGACGAGTATCTGATAGACAGCCTTAAGACGCAGGGGGCTAAAATTACATCATGGGGAGTTGGAACAAATTTAATTACATCTAAGGATTGTCCTGCGTTTGGTGGGGTATATAAGCTTGCAGCCATCTGGAATGAGGAGAAGAACGAGTTTATGCCAAAGATTAAATTATCAGAGAATACAGTTAAGATAACTAATCCGGGCAACAAGACGGTATTCAGAATGTATGACAGAGAGACAGGAAAGATTCTTGCAGACATAATTGCACTGGCAGATGAGACTTTTGACAACAGTAAGGATTTACTTATTTTTGATCCGATTGAGACTTGGAAAAAGACAATACTTGAGGCAGACACATACACGGTACGGGAGATTATGGTACCTGTTTTTGAAAAAGGAGTATGTGTATATGAGTCTCCAAAGGTTATGGATATCAGGGAATATTGTATTGAGGAACAGAACACACTTTGGGATGAGACCAGAAGACTGGTAAATCCACACAGAGTGTATGTTGATTTATCAGACAGATTATTCGATATGAAAAAAGAGATTCTTGATCACTATCATATCGGAAGGAAGGACAAGTAATGAAGAAAGAGAAATCAAAAACCAATGCGTGCGCAGTTATAGGATTTATACTGATACTGCTGGCGTGTCCGCTTCTCTGCGTGTACTATGTGGGAGTGCTTGTGGGAGGCATCGGACTATTTCTGTCATTTATCTCAAAAGAAAAGGACAAGGCGTTTTGCGACATAGCAGTAGCAGGAATAATTATTGGGACTGTTGTAGTGGCATTTGGATTTACTATGATGGTTATCACTTTAGTAGGTATTAGGCCCAATATGTCATAATTGTGAAAAATATACCGATGTATATGTATTTTAGGGAAAATACCATACGCGGTATTTTTTTGTGTGACAAATAATATGCTGTATTTGTAATCAGGTAAAAAACATAAAACACTGACATATAGCAGGCAAGAATATTGTATCTGATTGCGGCAGAAAAATGCCCGTAAAGAAGTGACTTAATAGCTCTTGTTCCTCCACATCCGGGACATGGAATGCCTGTGAGCTCCTTAAACACACAGGACGATTGTGGAAGGGGGATTAACAAAATGCCTGCAAGTACCGGAAGCAAAAGAATTGAGAACAAAAAAATTGTTTTTTTTATATATTCATTTTCTTTGAGTTCTTTATCTATTTCTGTAATAAATTCTTTTATCATATTTTTTAAACATCCGTCATATATTTTACTATAGTGTCATAATCTGAATAATTCTCGGTAACTATAAACAACTTCATATACATAGAAATCGGAGAAGCTTTTCTTAGCACGATGATATGCCTGTCCTCGTATGCTTTCGTACTTTCGTAGGAGTCACCTTCTGGCATTCCGATAAGGAAAACAGGTATTTTTCTGGCAAAGAGTTCATCGAAAAAATTTTTGCTGTCAGGGGAAGCAGTGCAAATCGTTCCGGAATGATACGTATCAAGAAGCACAGCTTTAGTGTGTTCTTCAGGCAACGGATACTTCATACCAACGTAGGGGAAGATTCTCATAACATCGCTATTCCACTTTTTCGGTGGATTAAAGTCACTTAGAGGCTTATCTTTTATATCGCAAAGGGCATATAAATCATCGGAGTATGGAAGATGATTTAGTGTGGAGATTCCTTCGTAAATTCTTGTGATGTTATCACTGTTTCTGTATGAAATATAGATGCCGCATTTACCGTGGTTTATGATATAATCGACGGCAGCTTTAAAGTTTGCATGACCGTTTGCGCGGGAGTCGGTAAGGACATAATTGCTTGATACAAGTAGTACGGGTATCTGGGGTGTTACAAGATACCAGAGTGCTGAGGCACTATACTGCAAAGTGTCAGTTCCGTGTGTGATTATTATCCCGTCATAACCTTTTGCGAGCACTGATTTGAGCTCACTTACAAGCATGCTTATGGTAAGCCCTGTGTTATTTTCGCTTAACTCATTATATGGCGAGAGCGTTTCGAAAATAACGTCAGTAGAATAGTTTTTTTTATATTCGTCTATAAGCATGTATTGTGTGCCGGAGTCAATACTGATAATGCCATTATTTGTAATACTGCCTATTGTACCACCTGTAAAAATAACAAGAATTTTCATAATAATCTCCATTCTGCAGACGCATGTTTTATTAGTTATATTATCTGTTCAGAGCCAACCTCGAAAACTGCCGTTTTCTCGGTGTGGCGTATCCGCCAAATATATTTTTACATTTAAACGTTCACGAATGCAAGCATTCATCACGTTTAAATATAAGAATCTGCCTGGCTCTGAACAATTACATAATACCACAAAAAGTACGAATGTATCTAGGAAATAAAAGGAAAATTTGTTATAATAAATGGGATTGGACTTATGGCAAACAGATTATAAGTATAAAAGAGGAGAGCGAAATGGATACATATGGTTTTTATACAGGAAGAATTTTTGATGCATATGAATATTTAGGAGCACATGCAGATGAAAATGGAACAATGTTCAGAGTGTTTGCACCTAATGCAAAGGGAGTCAGTATTATTGGAGATTTCAATGGATGGCAGGATACCTCCATGAATGATATTATTGATGGAAACTTTTACGAGAAGTATGTTGAGGGTGCTACCCCGGGTATGAAGTATAAGTTTAAGGTCTATGGATGCGATGGAAGTGTTGTGGACCATACAGACCCGTTCGGATATCAGACAGAGCTTAGGCCTGCAAGTGCTTCGATTATTACAGATACAGCTACATATAAGTTTGATGATGACAGATGGATGAATAAGAGGACATCCGGAAAAAATAAACCTGTAAATATCTATGAGGTTCATCTGGGTTCATGGAAGACAAACAGTGAAGATGAAAATGGCTGGTACTCATACAGAGAGCTTGCAATTCCTCTTCTTAAATACGTGAAAAAACATGGCTATAATTATATAGAGATAATGCCGATTTGTGAGTATCCCTGTGATGAATCCTGGGGATATCAGGCAATCGGATTTTTCAGTCCTACATCAAGATATGGAAGTGCTGATGATCTTAAGTATATGGTTGATATTTTTCACAGGAATGGAGTTGGTGTAATACTTGATTTTGCACCTGTTCATTTTGCAGTTAATGCGGATGGTCTTGCTAATTTCGATGGTTCGGCTTTGTATGAGTATCCTAATAGCGATGTTGGGTACAATCAGTGGGGAAGCAAGAATTTTATGCATTCAAGAGGAGAGGTCAGATCATATCTGCAGTCATCAGTCAGATATTGGCTTAAGGAGTTCCATATGGATGGTATAAGATTTGATGCCATAAGTAATATTATCTACTGGCAGGGAGATACTAACCGTGGGGTAAATGGTGGTGCAGTTGAGTTTATCAAATATATGAATGAGGGAATCAAAAAAGAATTTCCGGATGTTATGATGATAGCAGAAGATTCCACATCATATAAGGATGTGACAAGACCGGTAAATGAAGGTGGTCTTGGTTTTGATTATAAGTGGGATCTTGGCTGGATGAACGATACCCTTGATTATATGAAGCTTGCCCCATATGAGAGAAGCAATAATTATCATAAGCTTACATTTTCCATGATGTATTTTTATCATGATAGTTTTCTCCTTCCTCTTTCCCATGATGAGGTGGTTCATGGCAAGGCAACAATTCTTCAGAAGATGAATGGAGATTATGAGGGCAAGTGGCCACAGGCAAGGGCATTTTATATGTATATGTTTGCTCACCCTGGCAAAAAGCTTAACTTTATGGGTAATGAAATAGGTCAGTTCAGGGAGTGGGATGAAAAGAGAGAACTTGATTATATGCTTCTTGATTATTCTATCCACAAGCAGTTTGAAGAATTTATGACAGACCTTAATAAGTTGTATCTGGCAAGTGAAGCACTTTATGCAAAGGATTATGATGAAAATGGATTTGCGTGGATGGACTGTGAGAGCGTAGAGAATTGCACCTACGGCTTTGTGCGAAAGGGTGAAAATGAAGATATGCTCTGCGTAATTAATTTTGAAAACAAGGATATCCCGGGTTATGATATGGCTCTTGACGGATACAAAAGTGCTAAGCTTGTCATGAACAGCAACTGGAAGAAGTATGGCGGAGATAAGGATGTAAGGTCAGTTGAGATAGATCTGACAGAATCAAGATTCAGGATGAGACTTGATAAGATGAGTGCTTACTATTTTATCCTTGAAAAGAAGTAAAAAATAAGTTATAATCTTAAACGATTATATATATTAAAGGCTGTGAAGGAGACAGTAGGCTACACTCTAAAGCTCAGAGAGTCCGTGGATGGTGAGAACGGATGCAAGTAAAGTGCAGATGAAAATCACTCCGGAGCTTCAGTCCGAAAGTATTATCAGTAGGAACTGACGGTTTTCCACCGTTAAAGGGAACGCATATTAAGGTGTAGAACACCCAGTATGGTCTGTAACAGGTGGTATAACGAATTTGAGAGCTTTCGTCCTATTACAGGATGGAAGCTCTTTTTTATCTCCAAATGAGAATATTATAGAAAGGATTTGTGAAGATGTACAACAAAGTATCAACTAATCTCAATTTTGTTGAGAGAGAAAAAGCAACTGAGAAGTTTTGGAAAGACAACGACATATTCAGAAAGAGTATGGAGAATAGAAAGGAAGGAGAGACGTATACATTCTATGATGGTCCTCCAACTGCAAATGGTAAGCCACATATCGGACATGTGCTTACTCGTGTAATTAAGGATATGATTCCAAGATACCAGACTATGAAGGGGAAGTTCGTTCCACGAAAAGCCGGCTGGGATACACATGGTCTTCCTGTTGAGCTTGAAGTTGAGAAGCTGCTTGGTCTTAACGGTAAGGAGCAGATTGAAGAATATGGTATGGAGCCATTTATCTGCAAGTGTAAGGAATCTGTATGGAAATACAAGGGAATGTGGGAGGATTTCTCAGGAACAGTTGGTTTCTGGGCTGATATGGATGACCCATATGTAACTTATGACGACAATTTCATCGAATCTGAATGGTGGGCTCTCAAAGAAATCTGGGATAAAAAGCTTTTATATAAAGGCTTCAAAATCGTACCTTACTGCCCAAGATGTGGAACACCTCTCTCATCACAGGAGGTTGCACAGGGATATAAGACAGTTAAAGAGCGTTCGGCAATCGTTAGATTTAAGGTGACAGGTGAAGATGCTTATTTCCTTGCATGGACAACTACACCTTGGACACTTCCAAGTAACGTTGCTCTCTGCGTCAACCCTGATGAAGATTATGTAAAGGTTAACGCAGCAGACGGATACACATACTATATGGCAAAAGCTTTACTTGATTCTGTTTTGTCAAAGCTTGCTGATGAAGAAAAAGGAATTAAGGCTTACGAGATTATAGAGACCTTTAAGGGTAAGGATTTAGAGCACAAGGAATATGAACCATTATTTGAATGTGCTAAGGCAGTAGCTGACAAGCAGCACAAGAAAGGGTTCTTCGTAACCTGTGATTCATATGTAACTATGACAGATGGTACAGGTATCGTTCATATTGCACCTGCATTTGGTGAAGATGATGCTAATGTAGGACGTAATTACGATCTTCCATTTGTTCAGTTTGTAAATGGTAAGGGTGAGCTTACAGATGATACTCCATTTGGAGGATTATTTGTAAAGGATGCTGATCCTAAGGTGCTTGTAAATCTCGATGAGAGAAACCAGTTATTTGATGCTCCAAAGTTTGAGCATGAATATCCACATTGCTGGAGATGTGATACTCCGCTTATCTACTATGCTAGAGAATCATGGTTCATCAAGATGACAGAAGTAAGAGATGATCTGGTTGCAAACAATAAAACAGTTAACTGGATTCCTAAGTCAATCGGTGAGGGAAGATTCGGTAACTGGCTTGAAAATATTCAGGACTGGGGTATCTCACGTAACAGATACTGGGGTACTCCGCTTAACATCTGGGAATGTGACGAATGTGGAAAACAGGAGGCAATCGGAAGCAGGGCAGAGCTTGCAGAAAAGACAGGTAATCCTGAATCAGCCAAGGTAGAACTCCATAGACCATATATAGATGAAGTGACATTTAAGTGTCCATGCTGTAACGGAACTATGAAGAGAGTACCGGAAGTTATTGACTGCTGGTTTGACTCAGGAGCTATGCCATTTGCACAGCATCATTATCCATTTGAGAATAAAGAACTTTTTGAACAGCAGTTCCCTGCCAAGTTTATCTCAGAAGCAGTTGACCAGACTCGAGGATGGTTCTACTCACTTATGGCAGAATCAACATTATTATTCAACAAAGCTCCTTACGAGAATGTAATCGTACTTGGTCATGTTCAGGATGAAAATGGTCAGAAGATGTCTAAGTCTAAGGGCAATGCTGTAGATCCTTTTGAAGCGTTAGAGCAGTATGGTGCAGATGCAATCAGATGGTATTTCTACATCAATTCAGCGCCATGGCTTCCAAACAGATTCCATGGTAAAGCAGTACAGGAAGGTCAGCGTAAGTTCATGGGAACACTCTGGAACACATACGCATTCTTTGTATTATATGCAAATATTGATGAATTTGATGCTATAAAATATTCACTTGAATATGATAAGTTAGCAGTTATGGATAAATGGTTATTATCAAAACTTAATTCCGCAGTCAAGGCAGTTGACGAGAATCTTGGAAGTTACAGAATTCCTGAAGCAGCAAGAGCTCTTGAAGAGTTTGTAGATGAGATGAGTAACTGGTATGTAAGACGTTCAAGAGAAAGATTCTGGGCAAAGGGAATGGAACAGGATAAGATTAATGCATATATGACATTGTACACAGCACTTGTGACAATCAGCAAGGCAGCAGCTCCTATGATTCCATTTATGACAGAAGATATTTACCAGAATCTTGTATGCACAATTGATAAGTCAGCTCCTGAGAGTATTCATTTATGTGATTTCCCAGCTGTGTGTGAGGATATGATTGATAAGAAGCTTGAGGAAGATATGGAAGATTTATTAGACATCGTTGTAATGGGTCGCGCATGCAGAAATGCTTCTAACACTAAAAACAGACAGCCAATTGGAAAAATGTATGTCAAGGCAGAATTTGAATTATCAAAATTCTATACTGATATCATTGCTGATGAGCTTAATGTTAAGGAAGTTGTATTTACAGATGACGTAAGAGAGTTTACATCTTATACATTTAAGCCACAGCTTAAGACTGTAGGACCAAAATATGGTAAGCAGCTTGGCGAAATCAAGAACGTTCTCTCATCACTTGATGGAAATGCTGCAATGGATGAGCTTAATGCAAATGGAGAGTTGAAGTTTGACCTTCCTTCTGGAGAAGTAGTTCTTACAAAGGACGATTTACTTATTGATATGGCTCAGATGGAAGGATATGTATCAGAAAGCGACAACAAGATTACAGTTGTTCTTGATACAAATCTTACACCGGAGCTTATTGAAGAAGGTTTTGTAAGAGAAGTTATCAGCAAGATTCAGACAATGAGAAAAGAAGCTGATTTTGAAGTGATGGATAAGATTAAGGTATATGTTAACGGTAACGACAAAATTTCAGGCATTATGACAAAGAATAAGACTCAGATTTTATCAGAAGTTATGGCTGAAGATATGATTACAGGAAGCACAGAAGGATATACTAAGGAATGGAATATTAATGGCGAAGACGTTACGTTAGGTGTTCAGAAATAATTATTTCATAGAATGGAGACGGGAAGCAGATGGCAAAAGAAGGAACTGTTTTTTCAAAGACAGAGTTAAAAAAAGAAGTTAACGATTATGTTAAGATTTTTTCCAGAAAAAAAATAGAGGAGGCAAACGACCTGGAATTATATCAGGGTGTTGCCTATGCTCTTAAAGATTTTATTATGGATCAGTGGATTGCTACATACAAGGAATACGAGAAGAAGGATGCAAAGACAGTTTATTATATGTCTATGGAATTCCTTACGGGCAGAGCACTGGGAAATATGATTATCAACTTGAGTGCAAGAGATGAAATTAAGGAAGCGATAGAAGAACTGGGACTTGACCTCAATGTTATTGAAGATCAGGAGCCGGATGCAGCTCTTGGTAATGGTGGTCTTGGAAGACTTGCAGCGTGTTTTCTGGATTCACTTGCAACACTCGGATATCCTGCATATGGCTGTGGTATCAGATACAGATATGGAATGTTTGAGCAGAAAATTGAAGACGGTTATCAGGTAGAAATACCTGATAACTGGTTAAAGAATGGAAATCCGTTCGAGGTCAAACGTGATGAGTATGCATGTGAAGTTAAGTTTGGCGGATATACAAAACCAGTTGAAGATGAAAATGGAAGAATAGTCTATACACAGGAGGATTACCGTTCTGTAAAGGCTATACCATATGATATGCCAATAGTGGGATATGGAAATAACGTGGTTAACACACTGAGAATCTGGGACGCTGAACCTATCAATAATTTTATGCTTGATTCCTTCAACAGAGGTGATTATCATAAGGCTATTGAACAGGAAAATCTTGCAAAGACAATTGTAGAAGTGCTTTATCCTTGTGACGATCATTATGCAGGTAAAGAGCTTAGATTAAAACAGCAGTATTTCTTTGTATCGGCCAGTGTTCAGACTGCTATTAAAAAATATATGGATACACACAAGGATATAAGAAAACTCCACGAAAAAGTTGTATTCCAGATGAATGATACACATCCGACAGTTGTAGTTGCAGAGATTATGAGAATACTTATGGACGAATATTTCCTTGAGTGGGATGAAGCCTGGGAAGTAACAGGTAAGTCGGTTGCATATACTAATCATACAATTATGAGCGAAGCATTAGAGAAATGGCCAATCGATTTATTCTCTTCGCTTCTTCCAAGATGTTATCAGATTATAGAGGAAATCAACAGAAGATTTGTTGAGGAAATTAAGACAAAATATCCTGGTAATAATGAAAAAATAGCAAAGATGGCTATTTTGTATGATGGCCAGGTTAAGATGGCAAATCTAGCTATAGTTGCCGGATTTTCAGTAAATGGTGTCGCAAGACTCCACACAGAGATCCTTAAAAACCAGGAGCTGAAAGATTTCTATGAGATGATGCCGGAGAAGTTTAACAACAAGACAAACGGTATCACACAGAGAAGATTTTTATTGCATGGAAATCCACTTCTTGCTGACTGGGTAAGTGATAAGATTGGTGATGAGTGGCCGGTTGATTTATCGCAAATGAAGAATCTTATGAAGTATGTGTCGGATGAAAAAGCACAGAATGAGTTTATGGACATCAAGAGAAGAAACAAGATAAGACTTGCAAAATATGTCAAGGAGCATAACGGAGTGGACGTTAATCCTAATTCTATTTTTGATGTACAGGTTAAGAGACTTCACGAATACAAGAGGCAGCTTCTTAATATATTCCATGTAATGTACCTTTACAATAAGCTAAAGGAAAACCCAAATATGGATTTCTATCCAAGGACTTTTATCTTTGGTGCAAAGGCGGCAGCAGGTTACAGAAGAGCGAAATTAACTATCAAGCTTATAAACAATGTTGCCAGGGTGATTAACAATGATAAGTCAATCGATGGAAAAATCAAGGTTGTGTTTATTGAGAATTACAGAGTATCAAATGCGGAAATGATTTTTGCAGCAGCTGATGTGAGTGAGCAGATTTCAACAGCCAGCAAGGAAGCATCAGGAACAGGTAATATGAAGTTTATGTTAAATGGTGCGGTTACACTTGGCACTATGGATGGTGCAAATGTGGAAATTGTTGAAGAGGTTGGACGTGAGAATGCATTTATATTTGGTATGAGCTCAGATGAAGTTATTGGTTACGAGAGAAACGGCGGATATAATCCGCTGGATATCTACAACAGTGATGAGGGTGTCAGAAAGGTATTGATTCAGCTTGTTAATGGAACATATTCTCCTGATAATACAGAACTATTCAGAGAATTATATGATGCGCTTTTAACAGAACGTTATGGAAGACCGGACCAATTCTTTATTCTGAAAGATTTCAGAAGCTATGTTGAAGCACAGGAAGAGGTTGCTAAGGCATATGCTGACAAGAAGAGATGGGCTAAGATGGCTATGACAAATATAGCACAGGTTGGCAAGTTCTCGTCAGACAGAACGATTGAAGAATATGCGAAGGATATTTGGAAGCTTAAAAAAGTAAAAGTAATAATGTAATATAAGTTTTTTGCTGTCATAGCGTGTGATTTTACACGTTATGGCAGTTTTTGCATATGCCTGAATATGTCTTTTGAATTTGGGAATACTATAATCATAAAAAAAGATGAAAGGAATGGCATATTATGAAAAACAAAGCATATTTGGCAGTGCTTTTGGTAGCTGTTTTGGCAGTTACTGCACTTGTAGTAGGAGCCACATATATTGATAAGGGCATTGACGAGGACAAAGGTCTTACCGAGACGAGCATGCTTGATATTAATGACACTTCAGAGTATGTGGCTATTGATACAAAGGAGGCAACTGATGAGACTGTTTCAGAGATAACCAACCTGACTTCTACAGAGGAAGTGTCTGATGAGAATACTACAGAGATTTTGGGAGAGAGCGTGACTAACGATATGACTGTGGAAAAAACAGTCGATAGAAGAAACAGAGGTGATTTGGAGGAGACAACTGAATCTGACAAGAAGACGGGAGCAGATGCTGCGGTACTTCATTTTTCCGATAAGGACAATCTCTCCTGGCCTTTGAACGGGGAGATAGTAATCGACTATAATATGGATAACACTATTTATTTTAAGACTCTCAATCAGTACAAGTGTAGTCCCGGAATATTAATTTCAGGAAAAGTAAATGATGAAGTTAAATCTTCAGCGAGAGGACAGGTAAAGAAGGTGTCAAACAATGAGGAGATAGGAAATTTCGTCGTGATGTCACTGGGAGACGGATATGAGATGACATATGGCTGTCTAAAGGATATTCAGGTGTCAGAAGGGCAGGTGCTTGATGGTGGTACTTTGCTTGGATATGTGAATGATCCTACAAAGTATTATGTGGAAGAAGGAAGCGGCGTTTATCTTAAGATGACAAAAGATGACAAGCCGGTGAATCCAAGATATCATTTGGATGTGACAAGGTAGGGGTATCTATTGATAATTCCATAAAACGCATATATAATGAAAAAAGCTTTTACAGATAAACTCATACGAATGGAGAAAGCACATGAGCAGATATTATATGATAAACAAACCTGCCGGATGTATAACTGCAAGGAAAGATGACAGGCACAAGGTAGTTATGGATTATTTTAGTGATATAGACACTACAAATCTGAATCCTGTGGGGAGACTGGATTTAGATACTGAAGGGCTTTTGCTTGTAACAGATGACGGAAAATGGAATCAGGAATTAATGAAACCGGAAAGCCATATTAAGAAAAAATATTATTTTTATGTGCTGGGTGATTTGACAGATGAGATAGTCAGAAAACTAGAAACCGGAGTTGTCCTGACAGGCGAAACTGAAAAGACAAAACCCGCAGTAATTGAGATAATTACAAAGACAGAACTTGGCAAACTTCCCAAATCCTGCCAGGGAAGAAGATATGATGCAATCTCAAGGAATAAAATGGACAGTGTAATTACAGAGGGTTACATCACAATTACAGAGGGAAAGAAAAGACAAATCAAGAGAATGATGAAGGCTGTCCATTGCTACATAATATATTTAAAAAGGGAAGCGATTGGTGAGCTTTTGCTTGATAACAGCTTAAAACCGGGAGAGTATAGAGAGCTTACAAGGAGGGAAATAGAAGCTGCAAAAATACGATGATTATTGGAATGTGAGATCAGTATGAAAAATCGCGCTGATGCGCCGATTTTGCACAGGAGGTAGTATGACAGATAAAAAAGTGTTAACATTACAGGATATATCATGCTTTGGACAGTGCTCTATAACAGTAGCACTCCCTATTATCTCGGCGTGTGGAATTGAAACGGCAGTACTTCCATCAGCTGTTTTATCTACACATACAGGTGGATTTGTGGGATTTACATTTAGGGATTTGACAGAAGATATTCCGGGAATTATAGCTCATTGGAAAAAAGAAGGAATTAAGTTTGACTGCCTTTATACAGGATATCTTGGAAACATATCCCAGGTAGAATATGCGAAAGTGATACGAAGAGAATTACTTAATGATGGAGCAAAACTGATTGTGGATCCGGCGATGGCGGACAATGGTGTTTTGTATAATGGGTTTGATGACAGCTTTGTGAAAGGGATGCGAAAACTTTGTGCACAGGCAGACATAATGCTGCCAAATCTCACAGAAGCAGCACTTATGACAGGAATAGAATTTAAGGCGGAGAATCACACTGAGAAATACATAGACGATATGCTGACCGAACTTGGAAAGATAGGCGCAAAAATGATTATTTTAAAGGGAATCTCTTTTGAAAAGAATAAAATTGGAATAGTGGTATATGAAGCAGATACAAGAGAAAAACAATTCTATTTTACAGAGAGAATGGATAAGAATTCGCCGGGAACAGGCGATTGTTTCGCATCAGCTTTTACAGGTGCATTGATGAGAGGAAAGTCGGAGTACGAGTCTGCCACAATTGCAGCAGATTTTGTCCGGGAATGTATAAAAAACACCATAGACGATGAAAGTCATGTCTATGGTGTAAAGTTCGAAAAAGCGATACCTATGCTTGTTAATAGATGCAATGGTTTTTAATTATTCTGATTATTCTGTCAGACACAATGCCAATTGCACATCCGGTTATTAATCCGGCTACAATTAACACCGGAAGATAAGTTATAATTGCACTATTGTGGAGCATAAATCCTGCAACAGCTATTTGTCCTACGTTGTGGAAAACGCCACCACATATACTTACTGATATAACTGAGAACCGGCCCACCTTTTTGAATATAAGCATAATTAAAAAACTTAATAATCCGCCTGCCAGGCTGTACATAACAGAAGCACCATTGCCAAAAAGTATACCCATCAGAATAATTCTGACAACAGATATTAAGAGAACATCGATAGGACCAAATATGTAAAGACCGGTCACAACAACAAGATTGGCAAGCCCAAGCTTAATGCCGGGTATGCCAATGCTTATCGGAAATAAAACTTCTATATATGTGAAAATCATAGCAAGGGAAACTAAGATTCCCATCTTAGATATTTTAGTTGTATTCATAACTGTTTATGTCTTCTTTATTTTTGTTTGTTTGCTCCTTGATTGTCTGATAGAAAGCGGCAACCGCTGAACTGCTGTACACACAGAAGAATAATCCCGGGATTATTGCAAATAATATAGCAAGTGGAGCAAGATTTAATGAATAAAATACAAAAGCAAGGAGTGTCGATGTTATTCCTGCTAATATGCTCCAGCCAAGTAAAGAAAGCTCTAATACAAATAATTCTACTTTATGTCCATATATCATATCAGAACTTTTATCTGTAGCTGCTTTGCATCTGATATCTCCATCTTCAGCTATTATGTAATCTACAAATGCGTATTTGTAGATAGCGATGATTCCGGGAATTATCAGTAGTATCAGCCCGATAAAAATACGTAATCCCACATAAAGCTTGGTCAGAAGTATATTTAAGAAGTAACCGTAGCTCTCAAACAGTGTCTTAATGGTAGGTTCTTTACCCTGAATAATCAACAGGAAAAATAAAGCGTATCCCACAGTAAGTGGAAAAGTAAAAATATTAATTGCAAGCTGTAATGATGTAAGCCAAAACGGAGTCTGATACTCTGTGTTTCCTGTAGTAAGCTCGATTATTGAAGTGTGAGCAGAAGATGACTTGATTCCGTTATTTACCAGGGCTGTTGTGATACTATCAGAATTCTTCGATTCTTTAGAATTCTTATCCAATGCTATTTCATAGTTAGTATATCCATGGTCCTTTTTGTACTGGTATTCAAGATATGTATCTATCATAGAAGCAGATTCTGTAATAAGTGTAAAGATAAAGACTGCGATTAAACATGTTAACCACTTACCACGCAAAGCTTCAAGTGCTCTTTCTTTGCACTCTAGTGATGTTACTTTTCTATTCATAAAGTAAGCTCCTCCCTAATATTAATGTAACTAGTTGTATATTATCTATCAAGCATAAAATCACCGAACTTAATCAAAAAGTCGTTGTGAAATTTTCTGCCGACAGGTAATTCGTCATTCGAGTTGAGTATAATCTTAGAAGATTTGATATTCTGGATAAATGCCATATTTACAAGGTATGATGAATGAATCTGTGCGAAAGTTTTGACTTTACTGTTTAGAATTTCATACACCTGACTTATCCCCATTTTAAAAGAGTGTGTTCCTTCTGTAGTGTAAAAAATGCACGCGCGGCTTTTACTTCTGATATATAGTATTTTGCGTGAATCAAGTACGAGATGTTTGTTGACTTTGCTGAATGCTACAAGGAAATCAGTAGTGTTAAAGCTGGCAAGCGCTTTGTCCACTAAAGCATCTAATTTGTCATAATCAACAGGCTTGGTAATATATCCATAAGGACGACAATCCATTATTTCGCTTGCGTAGATTTCGTAACCGGTACAGAAGATAATTTTTGTATTTTCATGATTAGCAAACTTGCGAAGTTCTTTTGCTGTCTCCTGTCCATTAAGAACCGGCATATCTAAATCAAGAAAAACAATATCAAAAGAAGTGTCGAACTCTTTGACATCATTGATAAGCTCAGCACCGTTTTCGTACATATATATTTTGTTGATAACTGAACCAAATTTGCTCTCAATATGTTTCTTTAAATCTTCTGCAATAATAGTAGTATCATCGCAAATGGCAACATTAATATTCATACTTTTAAACCTCTATCTTGTATATGTTTCATTTACATATTATGTATTATGAATGAATATATGAAATATGTCAACAAAGAATTATCTGTACAAAACCCGCGGTTAGTGAAGAAAAAAAAGAACAAAAGATAACAGAAAAACAGATGCAGGTTTGCACAGATAAATATATCTTATAATATTATTATATATAAAAATATTTCGTTTCTGCATAAAAAGTTTAAATGAATAATTAATGCGTAGAAAAAACAAAATAAACCGTATTTTTAATGCTATTACCTTGAATGAACGATGGAATGAGGTGAATAATTCAAATAAAATTGTATCAACAAAATTAAAAGGAAATAATATACGATTTTATGAGGAATTCTATTGTTCAAAATATAGAAAAATATATGGAAGAAAAGAACTTTTCACAGGTAGAGATTGCAAGAGAGGTAAAGGTCACGTCGGATGTTGTATACAATATTCTTCATGGAAGGACCGAGCCGACTAAATCTTTTTTATTAGAACTGGCTAATTCCAGTAATAGGACAATAGACAGTTTTGTGTTTTCAAGAAGCATAAAATATTATGTGGCACTGGAAGTAAAGAAAATAATTGAGAAATTAAATCATACAGAAAAGATAACAGCATTACTGTATGTGTTGTGTATAAGGTACAGAATTATGGATTACTATTCAGAGGAGGAGATAGATAAAATATTTAAGAGTGGTAATGTTGGTTATCTTATAAAGTTGCAACGTCTTATTAGAAATATCGAGGTTGAGGATTTGACAAAAGAACTCAGTTACAATGAAAAAAGTGTAAGAAATATTGAGTCTAATGATGCAGGTATATCTCTAAGTAATATGATACTTCTGGCAGAAAAATGGAAAATACCAATTGATTATTTTTTTGTTGGAAGTCTTAAGAATGTTGATTATGTTGTGACTTACCTTATACAGGAGATATTCGGTGAGATAAGTGTTGAAGAGAAAAAACTTCTTGCAGATTTGCTTTCGAGTTATGCGAGATGGACAGAGTATCTAAGGGGTTGTGATTGAAAATAGAGATACAATAAAGATATTTATTGTTTTATTATAGAATGATGTATGTCGATTGTGTTGAAAAACACGTCGATTTTACATTTTGTGTCAATGATTGCAGTATATGGTAGAATGGATTTTGAGTATGAATTATCGTATATGCACTTTTTTAGGGAGATAATTCATCATATATCGTGGCAAAAGGCAGGCATTTGTGCTTGTCTTTTTTCGTCAGTTACCTATAATTAAAATATCGTAACTATTCAGAAAGAGGGTGGATTAATGGATTATCTTTCATATAATATTGGAGTGAACTTAAAAAGAATACGACAGGCACGAGGCATGAGCCTTGATATGGTGGCAGAACAGACAGGTGTTAGTAAAAGTATGCTTGCTGCTATTGAAAAATGTAATGCAAATCCTTCAATCGGTGTTATTGGCAAAATAATGAGTGGACTTCGCGTAGAACTCAGAGATTTGACCCAGGCACCTCAAAATAGTACGTATCTTGTGGATGTAACAAGACTTGAGCCAACAAAAGATGTAAAAGGCAAATATCATGTGTGGACCTGCTTTCCGATTGCAGATAACAGGACGGTAGAGATATACAGAATAGATATTGAGCCAGGCGGTGTATATGAGAGTGGTTCCCATGGCGAGAGAACTAAGGAGTATATTACAATGATTGAAGGTGAGCTTAGTATCGTACTTGAAGATGTCAGGTATGTTGTGGGGAAAAATCAGATGTTTCGTTTTGAATCAGATCAGCCGCACATTTATAAAAATGATGGAAAAAGCAAAATTAGCTTTATCTCTTTCTTTGTTGTGTGCTAGATAATACTAAATGTACAATATAATGAATAAAAGAGAGAAAACAATCAAAAAAATATTGAAAATACTGTTGACGAATAAAATGTTGTGTGATATATTGTACTCAACAAGTCGATAACAGACGAGACGAAGGCGTCGGTGATTAGAGAATCACCGGCGCTTTTTTCATTGAAAAGTGGAATGGAGGAATTGATATGAAGTTAAAAGACACAGGATTAACAAAACAGGACATTAAGGATAAGGTTAACAAGTATATGATCGAAACATATGAGCGTTTTGATTTTTTAGCTGAGACTGCTGAAGGAATGTACTTGTACGATGAAGAGGGAACACCATACCTTGATTTTTATGCAGGTATTGCGGTTAACAATGCAGGTAGCAGAAATCCGAAGGTTGTTGCAGCGGTTAAGGAGCAGGTGGACGATGTTATGCACACATTCAATTATCCATACACAATTCCACAGGCACTTCTTGCTGAAAAAGTATGTGAGACAATTGGTATGGATAAGATTTTTTATCAGAATTCAGGTACAGAGGCCAACGAAGCTATGATTAAAATGGCTCGTAAGTATGGTATTGAAATATATGGTCCGAATAAATATCATATTGTAACTGCAAAGATGGGCTTTCACGGTAGAACTTTTGGGGCTATGTCCGCAACTGGCCAGCCAGGTAACGGATGCCAGGTAGGCTTTGGTCCTATGACCTATGGATTTTCTTATGCTCCTTACAATGATTTGGAAGCTTTCAAAAATGCCTGTACAGAGAACACAATTGCTATTATGATTGAGCCTGTTCAGGGTGAAGGGGGTGTTCATCCTGCCACTATGGATTTTATGAAGGGTCTTCGTGAGTTCTGTGATGAAAAGGGAATGCTCCTGCTTATTGATGAGGTTCAGACAGGATGGTGCAGAACCGGTTCTGTAATGTCTTATATGAATTATGGAATCAAACCTGATATTGTGTCTATGGCAAAAGGATTAGGTGGTGGAATGCCAATAGGTGCAATTTGTGCAACAAGTGAAGTTGCAAAAGCCTTTTCGGCAGGTTCTCACGGCACTACATTTGGTGGACATCCGGTTTCCTGTGCAGCAGCTCTTGCAGAGGTTAACGAACTGCTTGATAGAGATTTGGCAGGTAATGCGAAAAAGATGGGTGACTATTTTGCTGCAAAACTTAATAAGCTTCCACACGTAAAAGAGGTAAGACATCAGGGATTATTGGTTGGTGTTGAATTTGACGATGCTATTAGCGGTGTAGAAGTAAAGCATGGCGCATTAGATAGAAAACTTCTGATTACGGCTATAGGAGCTCATACAATTCGTATGGTACCACCACTTATCGTATCAGAGGAAGAGTGCGACAAAGCGTTTGAGATATTAGATGAAACAGTGAAGTCTTTATCATAGGAGATTAGTGTGAAAAATCGCGCCGATGCGCCGATTTTGCACACGGCTAATTGAGACGGAATGGAGGTTAGTATGAACGAATTTTCTTTTTCGGTACCGCAGGATGTTATTGTAGGTAAGGGAAGTCTGTCAAAACTTCCTGATATTGTGAAAAAATTAGGTGGTACACATGGATATATTATCTCAGGCCCACATCTTAATAAAATGGGAGTTGTAAAAAAATGTTCAGATGCACTTTTGAGTGCAGGGATTGAGGTTGATTCGTACGCTGAAACGGAAGGAAACCCATCGGTAGAAACAGTTGATAAAGCGGCAGAAGCGTTTAAAGAAAGTGGTGCTGATTTTATCATAGCACTTGGTGGCGGCTCGCCTATGGATGTGGCTAAGGCTGTAGGAGTTGTAGCGAAATACGGCGGAAGTATTATAGATTATGAAGGCGGAGGGAAAGTTCCCGGTGAAATAATTCCGCTTATAGCTATTCCTACTACAGCAGGAACCGGGTCGGAAGTGACAGCTTTTTCTGTTATTACAGACCATAGTAGAAACTATAAGCTTACTGTTTTTAGCTATAAATTGATTCCTGCATATGCTATTTTGGATGCAGAACTTATTACAACGACTCCGGTTTCTGTAGCAGCGGCTTGTGGAATTGACGCTATGGTACATGCACTTGAGGCATATATTTCGAAGGCATCTTCTCCTTTTTCTGATGCTATGGCAGAGAAGGCACTTGAGCTTATTGGAAAAAATATAAGGAGATATGTTGCTGATAGAACGGATTTTGAGGCGGCCGAAGGTATGCTTGTGGGTTCTCTTTTTGCAGGAATTGCTTTTTCTTTTGCAAGACTTGGAAATGTACATGCCATGAGTCATCCGATCAGTGCATTTTTTGATGTTCCTCACGGTGTTGCAAATGCAATTTTACTCCCCATTGTTGTTAAATATAATGCGCTTGCAGACGATGGAAAATATTTAAAGATTTATAATTACATTGCTAAGGTTAAAGCATATGAGGATGAGTTTGAGCCATATATGTTAGTGGATTTGCTTCTACAGCTAAATGAAGAGCTTGGAATTCCGGGTTCTCTTTCGGAGGTTTCAGTTACAAGTGATAAGTTTGATGCGATGGCAGATGATGCAATGAAGAGCGGCAATATTTTAGTTAATCCGAGAAGTACGAGAAAGGAAGATATTCTTTTTCTGTATGAGGAGGCATTATAAAAGTTAGTTTTGAGGTTGACTCTGAACAGATACAATATTATAAATAATGTAAGTATTACATATACTACTTTCAAATATTGCTGTGAGGGGTTGAATTGAAACCAATATGAATATAATGATGATGTTTTTTGAAATTTTAGGAACTATTGCATTTTCTGTTTCAGGAGCGATTGAAGCCATGAAAAAGGGAATGGATATGTTAGGTGTTATGGTTCTTGGACTTGTAACAGCCGTTGGCGGAGGAATACTTCGTGATGTTTTAATAGGAGAAGTACCGCCAGGGGTGTTTCAAAATCCAAGAAATGCCCTGTTGGCAATTTGTGCAGCGTTTGCAGCTTTTGTGATTGGCGTGGGCGTATCAAAGCAGAAAAAAAGAAATTACAGTTCTATCTGTAATCAGGTACTGCTGTTGTCTGATGCTGTCGGTTTAGGTGCTTTTACCGTGACAGGCATTCGATATGTTCAGGAACAAGTAGGATATAGCAGTACTGTTTTACTTCTGTTTATGGGTGTCATAACTGGCGTTGGCGGAGGAGTAATGCGAGATATTTTTGCCGGGAATATGCCATATATTTTTAGAAAACACGTGTATGCAACTGCTTCCATAGCGGGTTCTACAGCGTATCTGTGTCTTGAAAAAACAGGGTATGTGGAATTTGCAGCTGTGGCAAGTCTTGTGATGGTGGTGATTTTGCGTCTGCTTGCAGCACATTTTAAATGGAATCTTCCAAGGGTTAATTTGAATTCTAAAGATGGGGAATCCTGATCGCAGAGCTGAATCTGATATTCAGCTCGCGATTCCTCCGACGAGGGCGTCTGCGGAATGGGGATTAGTGTGGAAGTTTTTTGTATGGAAAAAGAGATGCGCATTACTTAGTGCGACAGCTTCTTGTCTTATCGGTTAACATTACTTATATTTCTTCCTTCAATTTTCTTATTTCTTCTTCAGACAGTTCTGTAAATTCCATTATTTCCACAATTGGCTTATTGGCTTTTAGCATTTTTTTTGCGACATTTACAGTACCACGTGCAATGCCACGTTCTTCGCCAATTGCAATGCCACGTTCTTCGCCAATTGCAATACCACGTTCTTCTACCAGATCACTCAAATTGCACATAATCCTCAACTCCTCTTCAACTTCTTTATTCATCTTTAACCCATAATCATTTTCAAGAATCTCGATTTTCTCATCTCCTCCCATCTTATCACTTAACAACGCTTTTAGCAAACCAATTAATTCATTATCACTGGCGATATCTTCGCTACCAAGACGTATCATTACAAC
>JBGVIE010000017.1:0-32325 GCA_045122895.1 Lachnospiraceae bacterium | reverse complement strand
TGAACTCCTAAGACCAATTAGTCGTGAAGAACGATACTTAAGCTGTGCAAGCTCTACCTGAATCTTACCTTCTCTTGTTCTCGCCCTTGCCGCAAAAATATCAAGAATGATAAGTGTTCTATCCATCACCTTTGTGTCAAGCTCATCCTCCAGATTCTTAAGCTGTGCAGGGCTAAGCTCATCATCACACACAATACCCGTTGCGTTAAGCTCTGTTACCCTTTGCCTAAGTTCTTCTATTTTTCCTTTTCCTATATAGGTACCCGGATGAATGGATTCCCTGTTCTGTACTACTATTTCAAGCGGAATGGCTCCCGCAGTTTTGACAAGGTCCTTAAGCTCATCAAGTGATTCCATTGTATCATCATGTTCATTAGTACACACACCGACCAGGATTACTCTCTCCTGTTCTTCTTTAATGTCATATAACTTTTCCATATCTCTTTCCTTACTAAAAATAATTTCATTATATATTAAACTAAATTAGCAAAACAATTGCAACTTTTATTTTTTTGAAATATACTATATTAGATTGTATTGTGAAAGGAAATTTTTGACTTATGATATATAATAATATTTTAGAAGCAATAGGTAACACTCCGCTTATACGTCTTAACAGAATGACTGACGAAAACAGTGCAGAAATTCTTGTAAAATTCGAAGGCCTTAATGTAGGAGGTTCTATCAAGACAAGAACTGCTTACAATATGATTCTTGATGCCGAGAAAAAGGGGCTTATCAACAAGAATACAATAATTGTTGAGCCTACAAGTGGCAATCAGGGAATAGGTCTTTCCCTGGTGGGTGCCGTGAGAGGCTACAGGACAATAATTATTATGCCTGATTCAGTCAGTATGGAACGCCGCGCACTTGTTTCACACTACGGGGCAGAGGTAAGACTCGTCCATGACAATGGAGACATAGGTGAATGTATAGAAAACTGCATTCAGGAAGCTTATAAGCTTCGTGAAGAAAACGATAACGTATTTATCCCTCAACAGTTTGAAAATCCTGCAAACTACGAAGTCCAGAAACTAAAAACCGGTGAAGAGATACTTAATCAGGCCGGCAAAAAAATCGACGGTTTCTGCTCAGGCATTGGTACCGGTGGCACAATAAGTGGTATAGGTGAAGCTCTCAAAAACGCTAATCCTGATACTGTTATCTGGGCTGTCGAACCTGAACATGCCGCAATTTTATCAGGTGGTTCTATTGGTACTCATATTCAGATGGGTATCGGTGATGGGTTAATTCCTGATATTCTTAACACTGACATTTATGATGATATCGCTATCATCACAGATAATGAAGCACTGCAGACAGCAAAAGACTTAGCCAGTCTTGAAGGACTGATGTGTGGTATCTCAAGTGGAACAAATGTGGCTGCCGCAATACGTCTTGCCAAGAAGCTCGGACCAGGAAAAACAGTTGTCACTATTCTTCCTGATACGGCTGAAAGGTATTTCTCTACTGATCTGTTTTCTTAATAATCACAGGTGCATTACTGATATCAATATGACCCTTACTTACAAGAACCTTCTCGTCGTTGATGAGGTTCTTGTATTTTCCATCTTCAATTCCCGTCCCTGATATATCTACATTGCCTGTTTTTCCCTTGAATGAAAACACACCTGCAAGTAACTCTTCATCCTTCTTATACGTTCCAACAATTGTATCCAGTTCATCATGTGCCACAAGATTATATGCTCCCGTTGCAAATAAATCGTCCTTCTTTATGTCATACAATCTCTTCATAAGCACAGATATGTCTTTTCCTGTACTGTAATCCACCTTGTCATATTCAAAAAGACTTGGTGTATTTTCATTGACAAATTCCTGACCTGCATATATAAGTGTAAGTCCCTTTTGAAAATATGCGAATGCTGTATAGTTTTCAAGACTCACTGCATTATGAACATAACTTGCAATTCTCTTAGTATCATGATTCTCAAGATATCTTAACTTAACATAATTCTTTGGATAAATACAATCCTGAAGATTAAGCATCTTGGTATAAATACTAAGCAATTCCTTGTTCTCAAGATAATTCTCAAAATCTTCTCTCACATCATAGTCGTAGTTCACATCAAATGCCTGATACATTTCACTGTCACTGTGTCCTGTAAGATTAAGCGTTCTTAAATATCTGACAAATCCGGGATGAATAGTCTCTGCAAGCCATAAGCAGTCCGACTTAACTTCTGCTACCTGCTGTCTTGCCTGTATCCAGAACTCTACCGGTATTTTTGATGCCACATCACATCTAAATCCATCCACTATCTCCGCCCACAGCTTAAGAGTGTCAATCTGATATCTCCATAAATCTTTGTTAGAGTAATCAAGGTCAATTACATCACCCCAGTCGCCTGCCATATTCCCGAAATTTCCGTCCTTATCCCTGTAAAAATATTCCGGATTATGCTGTACCAGGACTGAATCAGGTGATGTATGATTATATACAACATCGATAATACACTTCATTCCTCTTTTGTGAATCTCGTCAACAAGACGTTTAAAATCATCCATTGTTCCATAACAGGGATTTACATCTCTGTAATTGCTTATTGCATATGGACATCCAAGACTTCCCTTTTTCTTCTCAACACCTATAGGATGAATAGGCATAAACCATATAATATCTGTTCCAAGTGCTTTAATTCTATCGAGATCTCCCACTATAGAATTAAAGGTTCCTTCATTTGTGTGATTTCGTACATATATAGAGTACATAACCTGGTTTCTTAATTTGATATCTGTTACCAATGCCACAAAAATACGCCTCCTTAATCACCTAATAATTATAAATGCAGCTGTTGCACCCCCCCGTATATTATAGTAGTATTTTATGTCAATAACAATATTTTAATGTAAATTTTTACTAAAATAAGGGGTTTACAATATATATATGTTGTGATATTATACAAAGAAATTTTTACAAGCGAGGTGGTAATGTGATTAAAGTAACCAACTTAAAGAAAGAGTTTAAAAAACCGATTCGTGGCGAGGGAATAATCGGTATGGCAAAAACTCTTTTTTCAACCAAGCACGAGATAAAGACTGCTGTTAATGATATCAGTTTTGACATCGACGAAGGTGAAATCGTAGGATATATCGGTTCAAACGGTGCCGGTAAATCTACTACAATCAAAATGATGTGTGGTATTCTAAACCCAACATCAGGAAAAATTACCGTTAACGGCTTAGAACCTTATAAAAATAGAAAAAAAGTAGCCGCAGATATCGGTGTAGTGTTCGGGCAAAAGACTCAGCTTTGGTGGGACATACAGCTTATCGAATCATACAAAGTACTTAAGGAGCTTTACCAGATTTCAGATGAGGATTATGAGGAGCGAATGGCTTTTCTTGACGATGTATTAGGACTTAACGAATTCTTAAGACAGCCGGTTCGTACACTATCTCTCGGACAGAGAATGCGTGCAGATCTTGCTGCTTCACTTCTTCACAATCCAAAGGTTCTCTTCCTGGATGAGCCTACTATTGGTCTTGACGTACTTGTAAAAGAGAAGATCCGAATGGCCATCAAGGAGATGAATGCCAAGTACAACACCACTGTTATCCTTACTACTCACGATATGGATGACATTGAAAACCTTTGTTCAAGAATTATCATCATTGACGAAGGTAATGTAATATATGATGGCAGCTTAACAAGCATCAAGAATAAATTCGGTGATCTTAGAACTGTTACTATTGAGCTTAAAGACAAAATTAACGATACAGGTATATTTGATACATTTGATGGCAACGTAGCATATACATTAAATGATCGAACACTCACAGTCAGCTTTGATGCTCTTAAAGTTAATTTTGAAAAAGTAATCAATAATGTTCTAAATCAGGTACATATGAAGGATATGAAACTAAAAGAGATTTCTATCGAAGAGGTTGTAAGAGAAATTTATAAAAAGGATGAAGCTAAGGAGGTGTAATTATAGTATGATTTTCAAACGCTATAAAGCCTTTTTAAAGACTGGAATATTAAACGTATTCGCCTACAAGTTTAATATTTTCAGCTGGTTATTAGTTGTGTCGTCTTCCCTGCTTTGCCTGTTTTTCCTATGGTCAGCAGTTTTTACTAATTCAGCAAACGATGTAATTAATGGCTTTACTTTTAAAGAGATTGTTTCGTACACCATTTTTGTAAATATTTTTAGCTTTACAATTGGAGGAAGTGAGACCACGGATATAATTACTGATGAGATTCAAAATGGACAGATTGCAATGTCGCTGATAAAACCAATAAGTTACAGACTTAGATTTACATTTTCAGCACTTGGCGGATTAATCGCTTCAGATTTGATTATCGGTATACCTATTATGGTTATTGCTACTACTGCTTTATCATTAAATGGTTTTATTTCCCTTCCTTCACCGGGAAGATTTGTGTTGATAATCGTATTTTTCATAATAGCACAGATTCTTGCCAAATTGTTATACGACTCAATTGATTATATTTTTGGCCTTGTAAGTTTTTATACAATGGCATCGTTTGGCTTGTTTCAGATAAAAGACGTAATAGTTAATTTCCTTGCAGGAACTCTGATACCTATTTCCTTTTTCCCTGAAGCTGTTGGAAAAGTAGTAAATTATCTTCCATTCGTTGGAATGGCTCAGAATCCTACGCTTATCTATCTTGGCAGAATGGGACTTAGTGAGGCTGTATTTTCTATTATACTTCAGGTATTATGGTTGATAGCACTGGAGATTTTTGCTCACTTCTTCTATCTGAAAGCCATCAAAATTGTAACTATTCAGGGGGGTTAAGAAAGGAGAATGCATTCATGTTTAGATATATTAAGCTTTACAAAGTATATCTTTCAAGAGCTATAAAATGCCGCTTGGAATACAAGAAGGATGCAATTATTGGTATTTTCTCTTTTTTGCTTACCAATACTATTTCCTTCTTATCCCTTATGTTCATAGTAAGATCTATTCCAAGTCTTAACGGCTGGACTATGTATGAGCTTGGATTTTTATATGGTTTTTCTATGATTCCAAGAGCAATAGATCATCTGCTTACGGATTCACTGTGGTATATCGGATACTGGTATGTGAAGAATGGAATTGTGGACAGATTTTTGATAAGGCCTGTCAATGTTCTTTTTCAGGTAATCGCAGAAGTCTTTCAACCGGAAGCTATTGGTGAGTTACTGGTTGGTGTAGCACTTTTTGTCTGGTGTGGCAGCAGAATTACTATTCACTGGTCATTTACAAATGTTTTACTACTTGTTATAGCTTCAATTTTTGGGGCGATCATATTCACAGCAATAAAGCTCATCACCTGTTCAGTTGCTTTTTGGACAAAAAGAAGTGGACAATTAATGTCCACCGCATATAATTTTGCCGATTTTTCAAAATATCCAATTAAGATATACCATCCGGCAATCAGATTTATTATGACTTTCATTCTTCCGTTTGGACTTGTTATCTCAATTCCAATGGAAACAGTTATAAAAGGAGGATACAACAGCCTGACAATTAGTGCGGCTATTATACTTGTATCATTCCTTCTCTCAGCAATTGGTTATTTCATCTGGTGTCAGGGACTTAAGCGATATGAAAGCTCAGGAAGTTAGTTTCTCATCCTTTTTAAGTCCATATAGCCATTTAACAATGGCACTGCCTATGATGATTATATATCCAAGAATACTCAAATAATCAGGCACCTGCCCAAAGAATATATTGCCAAGGATTGCAGCAAATATTACCTGCGTGTAATCAAAGACGGATATTTCTTTGGCAGGTGCTTTTGTGTATGCTGTTGTAATACATATCTGTCCTCCTGATGCCGCTACACCGGCTCCTAACAGTATAAGCGTCTGCTTTAAGCTCATAGGTTCATAATTAAAAATCAAAAACGGTAATGTTACGATGCATGAAAACAAAGAAAAACACATTACTATTACAGGTCCTCTCTCTCCCTGCTTCCCAAGCTTTCTGACAAAGGTATAAGCCACACCTGCTCCCAGTCCGCCTAAGAGTCCTATAAAGGCGTATACAAATTCAACCTGGAATGACGGCTTGACAATTAGTAATGAGCCCATAAATGCCACAATTACCGTACACCATTCAAACATATTCGCCTTCTCCTTCAAAATAAACACCGATGCAATTATTGCAAAAAAAGGAGATAACTTATTTAACATATTGGCATCTGAAATATTTATCTTATCGATAGCATAAAAATTACATATAAGTCCTGAAGTCCCGCATATGCATCTGAATGCTAACGAAGTATAACTGCTTTTCTTTATATGGAATTTCTGTTCACTCCTTGCCAGAATAGCAATAGCTACTACTGCTGCCACTGCATTCCTGAAAAATGCCTTCTGCATGGTAGGCAAATCACCTGACATTCTCACAAATACCGTCATAAATGCAAAGCAGAAACCCGCCATCAAAATGTAAATAATTCCCTGATTTCTTTTACTCAACTCTCTCACCTGATTTCAATCCTTTTTTATTCTCATAATATGTGTAAAGCCTTATAGATATGATAGCACTGAATGCCCCTGCTATAGCCCCCACAATCACATCTGTAGGATAATGAACTCCCACATAGAGTCTTGATAAAGAAATCAATATTCCAAGTGTTATCGCTGGTATACCATATTTCTTAGGAAGCTCCTTAAACATTACAACCCCCACTGCAATGGAACTTCCGGTGTGACCTGATGGGAAAGAAAAATCTGACTGTTTCTCTATAAGTCTTGTAAGTCCGTCAACCACTTCATACGGTCTTGTCCTTGCAATCAGATTCTTAAGAATAAGATTGTTTATTATCACCGAACCTATAAGTGCCATAACACACATAATACCTGCTTTTCTTGTCTTCCTAAATGCTAGCAGAGCCGCTATGGCAACAATCCACACCAACCCTGCATCTCCCAAATGCGTAATGAACTTAATTACAGGATTTAGAGCTTCCACCCTCAAGTTATCCTGAATCCATAAAAGTATATTCCCATCAAGTTCTAATAATTTATCCATTTTTTTACCTCATCTTTATTCTTTCCCAAGGAAATCGACAATTCCGAAAGCAATTTATCCTCTGCTATTCTAAAATATTTCTCATCATTCGCCGTAACTCTTTTTCCCTGGGCAATTCTTTCATTCATTCTATGCTTTATTGTCTTTAACATCTTTGCAATTATGTAACAATCACATGATTTTATCGCTTCTTTATATTCACACTCCCTAAGCTTCTCACTGGTAATAGAAAGTTCAGGAAGCTTAGGCAACTCATCTAGCAGATGTTTTGCTTCACTTTCTGACATTACACCTCTCATTACTATTCTGGTGTTATCAACAGGGGCAAACACCTTACTCCTGTTTGAAAATACCGGACATAATGTATAGTATTCCTTGTCCTTTGGCATTCCATCCATATCAAGAACACCTATACTCTCAATTCTGCACACTCCATTAATTCCATAAACGACACTTTCTCCAACATTAAACATCGTAATCTCCTCCTAAACAACTACTTTAACAGTTTAACAAAATCATCGAATACAACAGGTTTTGAATAATGATATCCCTGATAATATGTCGCATTATACCTTCCCAAATAATCTATCAGTTCCTGATTTTCTACGCCCTCTATACACGCCTTTATATTTAAGTTATTTGCACAGTTTATTAAAGAATATACAACCATTTGATTACTCTGTTTATTCTTAATATCCACAACAAATGACCTGTCCACCTTAATCTCATCAATCGGCAGATTAAGAATCATGCTAAGTGACGCATTACCTGTTCCAAAATCATCAAGTGCTATTTTTACTCCTCTCGATCTGAAATAATTAATTTCATTCCTGAGAAACTCCATATCAAGATTTTTGCATCTCTCTGTCAGTTCAAGGCACAAACATTCATAAGGATATCCTGCTTCATCCAGCGCATCTATTACATCCTGTCTGAATTCCGGTCTTTCCAGCTGTGGTGCAGCAATATTAACATTCACAAAGAAATCATCGCTATTAATTTTTTTCCTAATCTTTTTAGCGTCTTCTATTGATTTTCTGATAATCCACTTTCCAAGATCATATATACACGGATTCTCTTCTATCCAGTCAATAAATTTGTAAGGCAAAACTTCACCATATACGCTGTTTCTCCACCTTATCAGTGCCTCCATTCCGATTATTCTATTCGTGCAGACATCTATAATCGGCTGATATTTTAAAAAGAAGCCCTCACACTCATTCATAATACTATTGTACACGCTACGCAGCAGTTCTCTGTCATTAGATATCTGATTAATATTTTGTGCATCGAAAAATTCAAGCAAACCGTGTCTTTTGTTCCTTGATATTCCAACACAATAAACAACCTGATTAAATAGTTCCTTTGTGCTGTTAACCTTTTTGTTTACCACTGAGGCCCCTGCAATAGTTCTGTAAGTAGATGTTTTACCCTGAATCTTATGTTTGCTTCCTGCAAATCTCCTTATCTTCTCGTATATACTTACCGCCTTTACCTCACTGTCACTAAACAACACAAGTCCAAAGTTTGCATTTTCAAGATAAAATACTTTTCCTTCGTCACCAACTGTATCTTTAAGGAACTCTCCAAAATCTTTAAGAATTTCATCGCAGTAGGCAGTTCCGAACATTGCTCTCAGATTACTAAACAAATCAATCACCACCATCATCATGGTAATCTTTACATCATTTTGATTTAATTCACTGATATATGAAAAATATTCCTTTCTACCATGAAGCTGCGTCACTGAATCAATCTTCTTTTCTTCGCTGTAATCATATATTACACCATTGACTATATAATTCTTTAAGGATTCCGAATAAGTTACCTCTGCATTGCAGACACACGCAACGTATCTCGCATTTTTGTCTCTGATTCTAATTTCAAGCCCGTGTACACTTTTTTTCTCCCTGCTGATTGTTAATACCGCCATATTAAACTTGTCCAAATCTTCCGGATGAATATATTTATGTAAAAATTCTGAGGTATTCACAATATATTCTCCAGGCATCTCAAATCTCTCCAGAGTATTCCCTGACCATCTGCATACTTTTGTATCAAGATTGCAGATGAAAATATAGTCATTTACAATACACTTTGTAAATGAGTCGAATAATATATTATCAAGACCTGTCTTATCAACCATACAAATTCCTCCTTCCATCCATTTTCTGTTTAACTACTATGTAACAAATAAAGTGAACGCACAATGTAATCAGCCATGTAATCGGATACGATAAATAAACAACTTCTATTGTGTGGTACTCTGGTATCTTAAACACAGTGTCTAACCACAAAATTCTAAGTCCACACGCTCCAACCAATGACACTATCATAGGCATAACAGAATAGCCCATACCTCTTAGTACTCCAACAAATACATCCATAATTCCACAAAGTGCATATGTTGCAGATATTATGTAGAGTCTTCTCATACCAGCTGCTATAACCAATGTGTCTGATGAATAAATACTAAGCAGTGGATTTCCAAGCAGCAGTGCACCAATGCCCATAATCAGTCCTACTGCTATAACACACCCCTGTGCCGTGATAAGTATTTTGCCTATTCGCTCTTTTTTTCCTGCTCCAACGTTTTGTCCTGTAAACGAAACTGCTGCCTGGTGAAAAGCATTCATCCCCATATACACAAAGCTTTCAATATTGGCTGCAGCCGCGTTTCCCGCCAAAGTAATTTCACCAAACGAATTAATTGACGACTGGATAAGCACATTGGACAGTGCAAAAATAACTCCCTGAATACCTGCCGGTATTCCGATTTTAAAAATATTAAATAAGGAATTCTTTTCTATTCTAAGCTGTTTAATGCTGAGTTTTATTGTACTCTCTTCTTTGATTAATGCCCTTAAAATCAAAACCGCAGATATGATTTGAGAGAAAACGGTAGCTACTGCGACACCTTCCACATCTCTTCCGGCACCTACTACCAGAAGTAAATTAACTATGACATTTACAACCCCTGCCACAGTCAGATAATACAGCGGTCTCTTCGTATCTCCTACCGCCCTAAGCACTGAACTTCCAAAGTTATATACCATCATGGCGGGCATTCCAATAAAATATATCCTAAGATATGTGGTCGCAAGTGGTAATACCCTCTTGGGGACTCTCATAAGAATCAAAAAATCTCTGGCAAATATAATACCAATAACCATGAGCATAATTCCACTTACAATACTGAGGGAAATGGCAGTATGAACAGAAGCCTTAAGTTCTTTTTCCTTCCTGGCTCCATAATATCTGGCAACAAGTACATTTACACCTACTGACAATCCCACAAACAGATTCGTCAACAGATTTATAAGTGCTGTGTTTGAGCCAACTGCTGACATGGAGTCTTCTCCACGAAAATTAGATATCACTATAAGGTCCGCCGCATTAAACAATAGCTGTAACATACTCGAACACATAAGTGGAATGGCAAATAGCAACATACTTTTTAGTAACGGACCGTTACACATATCTATTTCATATCTTTTTCTCATTATGATTCATCTTACTTTCTTAATCTTGTCTGATATTTTTCCTAAGTCCTTTTGGATAGTGATTCTTCATCACACCTCCTGCTAATTTGCCCCAACCTATACTATAACCATCAACACTTATCAGGTACCAGCCCTTGTCACCTGAACACTCGAAGGTCTGACCATTTATATAGTTATAAATCTCATCATCCTTAAGTGAAAAATCCATAGCATACTTAACCTTTGATGGCTTAAGTGCAAGTGCAAGTGAATGGGACGGTTCAAACCTATTCTTAAGCATAGTTCCAAGATGTAACCCCACTCTTAATACTCTAAGTTTTTTAAGGCTCGGGGTATCCTTTGGTGCAAGATAAATCTGGTCACCAAAGCGTATGAGTATTCCCTGTGACAGAATATCTTCCTTCACATATTCTTTTATGAATTCCACGCACTCCCTGCATTCCTTCGGGTTAATTCCTTTCTCGAATCCGCCCACAACATAAGATTCTTCCTTCGTATCTTCATCCTTTTTAAGTACAGCGGCAAAATGTCCTTCGCCTTTTACCTTATGTGGCCAAAGTCTGTGTTCAGCTTCCAATGTATAGTTGCTGTGTCTTTGTAAAAAACGTTCTACGCTGCCTTCATCCTCAAGGGTTGCAAACGTACATGTAGAATAGACGATTATTCCACCTGGACGTAACATAATATCTGCATTATCAAGAATCATGTCTTGTCTCTTTGCACACATCACTACATTATCTTCGCTCCACTCATTGCACGCATCATCATTCTTCCTGAACATCCCTTCACCTGAGCATGGCGCATCAACCATTATTCTGTGAAAAAATCCCTTAAAAATATCTGCAAGCCTGTCAGTAGATTCGTTTGTTACAATAGCATTTCTAATTCCCATCCGTTCAATGTTCTCTGATAAAATCTTTGCCCTTTTAGGATTAATCTCATTGCTCACAAGCACGCCCTGCCCATTCATACAGGCTGCCATCTGGGTACTCTTTCCTCCCGGAGCACTACATGTATCAAGAATATACTCTCCTTCTTTTGCATCTATTAGTTCTCCAGGCAACATGGCACTTGGCTCCTGAATATAATACACTCCTGCTTCATGATACGGGTGCTTTCCCGGTCTGTTATTACTGTCATAATAATACCCGTTTTTTGCCCATTCTACCTTCTCGGTTCCACTAAAAAGTGACAAATCTACTTTGTCACTTTTTAGTGTATTGACCCTTAGTGCCTGATATTTCTCTTTATCAAAGCTGCTAAGAAATGCTTCATATTCATCCTTAAGTGTTTCTTTCATTCTCTCCAAAAAAGCTTGTGGTAACATATATTGGTACTCCGTATTTAAATAATTGTGTATAATATATGTAATTATTATAAACCAATTTTAAAAAATATGCTATAATCAACTTTGCTTAAATCATAGAAAAAGGTGACAGGAAAATGATGAAGAAAAGATATATTACTTATTGTAAATATGTAAGACACAAAAGTATTTCTACCGGGAAATATGTTAAAAATGTTCTAAAATGGGGAATCTGTTCTGTAATTATCGGCTTAATATGTGGCGTTATCGGTACTCTTTTTTACGAGTTTGTCAAAGCAGCTACTGATATGAGGACAGATAATCACTATTTCATATTGTCAGCCCCATTAGTAGGATTGTTTATTGTGTTTATTTATTCAAAACTAAAAATGCTTAATGATACAGGTACCAACGCAATTATAAGTTCAATCCGTTCATCTGAAAAAGTTCCGATTAAAATGACAATTTTAATTTTTGTCAGTACTATACTTACTCATCTTTGTGGCGGTTCTTCGGGGCGTGAAGGAGCTGCACTTCAGATTGGCGGAAGTATGGGATCATCTGCAGGAAGATTACTTCGAATGGATGAGAACGGCATGAGAATCCTTACTATGTGCGGAATGAGTGCAGTATTCTCTGCTCTTTTTGGCACACCTCTTACCGCTACTATTTTTAGTATGGAGGTTATCAGTGTCGGAATTTTGTATTACGTGGCTTTCATACCCTGTATCATCTCATCAATCATAGCTTTTGGTATCGCCGGTCACTTTGGTATGCGCCCCGAATTCTTTGTTATTAAAGAAATACCGGAACTTAGTATTATCCCGGTGCTCAAAGTTATTGCACTTTCATCACTTTGCGCACTTATAAGTATTGTTTTCTGTATTGCTATTCATAAGACTTCACACGCATACAAAAAGTACTTAAAGAATCCGTATATAAGGGCTTTTGTGGGTGGTATTTTAATTATCGCCATTACTTATTGTGTAGGCTGCTTTGATTACAATGGTGCCGGGATGGACATAATAAAAAAGGCAATTGAGGAAGGCTCTGCCAAACCTTTTGCCTTTATAATCAAATTAATATTTACATGTATTACACTTGGTGCCGGATTTAAGGGCGGAGAAATCGTTCCTTCCTTCTTTATCGGTTCAACCTTTGGATGCGTTATCTCAGGATTAATCGGTCTGCCGCCTTCATTCGGTGCAGCCCTCGGACTTGTAGCCGTATTCTGTGGTGTAGTTAACTGCCCTATGTCTGCCCTTTTACTGTCAGTCGAACTATTTGGTTCTGATGCAATTATTCTCTTTGGAATAAACTGTGCAGTAAGCTATACTCTTTCAGGCTACTATGGTCTTTACAGCAGTCAGAAAATAGTATACTCAAAGCTTAATCCTACATTCGTTAACAGAGGTACAAAATAGCTATTTCTTAAGCTCATATGTATCTTCAAAAATATCCTGTTTGATGATATACATATCCTGTGTATCATCAACACGGATAGCAAGATAATCTCCTTCACGTCCGAGAAAATATTCATCTTTATTATATCTGTTAAATACCTTTGAGCGTTTTTTCAGTTGCTTCACATAAATACCATTGCCTTTTACAGGGTAGCATTTATGCGCTATATCATCTATTGCAATGCACTCGCCGGTTTCTTCAATATACGCTGTTGGTATGAAGTCAGTCATAGCTTCGTATATATCAAATTTTTCATCAGTCTTTACGTATGTCTTATCAAACTTGTCTTTAGTAATATCATAGACCTCGCCACGACTTCCAATCATTATATATGTATCTTCACTGGGAACTATAACTTTACCCGAAACATTCTCAATACTCTTTACCCTTATACACTGACCTTCGCCTGCTACATCAAGACTTTTTACAAATGCCCAGGGCACCTCTTTTTTCACGTATATATCCATATTCTTTATCATAAGCTCATCATCCGGCGTTATCTCTTCCACATCCCTAAAATACTCTTCCATTCTGCTTTTGAAGTATTCATCCGGACTTTTTATCTTCTCTTCTGATACATACACCTCCAAAATAGTTTTGGATATTTTTCCATATGCCTCTCTCTCATCGCCACTTTCAATTCCATATTCTCCAAATAAAAAATCAAGAAATTCCAGTGCCCTTACCCTTCTGCTCTTACTCGTACTTATACATCTTATCTCATAATACTCAGGAGTGCTAAGAAGCTCTAACTTTAATATATCTCCATATATAATTGATGTTGAACCATTATCATCATAAGTCACATTAATCTGCTCCATCATAATCTCCTTTCCACATATGCTGATTAACAAATACTTCAATTACATTTTCAAGTTTTCGCACAACCTTTGCACTGTCCTTTTTATCTCCCTTTATTATCAATATATCATCGTACTCCTCAACATACTGTGCATTATCTAACTTAACAGTTAAATTATTTCCGGCTATTTTTGTTATCGTTCCTTTAATCTCTTCCTCCGTTATCTTCTTATCTGTCATCTTCTTAATCACTACAGCTATATTTGTATTCTTTACTCTGCTTTGATTATTAATCTCTTTGATATGAAGATTATATGTACCTCCTATACCTTTTATCTGATAAATCTCTATCGGATTATCAACGCCTTTTACAGATATGCTGTTTTTCTCTTCATAGTCAAGAATATCTATAATGTCTTTAACCATATACTCAGAAGCAAGTATCTGACCTCCAACACTGCAGCCTTCTATCCTTGAACACTGATTGACAGTCTTTCCCATAACATTGTATCTCATCATCCTGTCAGAACCGATATTTCCAATAAACACTTCACCCTTATGCAGTCCTATGCCCATCCCAATCTCTTTGTAACCTTTTCTCTTATTATAGTCATTTACAATATTTATGGAATTTTGCATCTCAATGGCGGCTGCAACTGCATCCGGACTGGCGCTGTCTGTTCTGACCGGTGCTCCAAATACTGCTAAAATCGCATCACCAATATATTCGATTACAGCACCATGATATTTAAAAATAACATCTGTCATAACCTCCAAAAATCTGTTAATCATATCTGTTATGGTGTCCGCATCCATCTGTTCAGACAAGGTTGTAAATCCCCTGACATCTGCCATCATTACAACTATTTCTCTTTTCTCCCCACCAATAGAAGCTCCTCCCGGCTCATTAAGTATTACATCAACCACCTCCGACGAAAAGAAACGCCCGAATATTTTGTGTAACAAATCATTCCTGTATTCTAATTGTTCATTAAGCAGTTTTATCTCTCTTGCCATCTTTATCTCTATGGATTGTTTAATCAGCATACGTTCATAATTCTTCGTCTTCTCATACTGCCATGACATTCTTTCAATTCTGTCAACAGCAGAACTGCTGAGAGGCTTTTTAAGTACCAGCATTGCCCCTAAGTCATAACAAATGAAATCTGTCTCTTCATCGTTCTCATCTACCGTGAATGCAAGTGGTACACCTGCGTATCTGTCATTTTTCTGTAAAAAATAAAATGACGCAAACTCCTCCAACACCTCTGTCTCATAGTCAAGAACTATCAACGATGGTCTGTTAAATGAATTTGCATCCTTTTTCTCTCTTAGCACAAACTGATTAAGTGTCTCCCCTGACAGTGCACAAAAAGCCCTCAGACTTCCCTTGTTGTTAATCACTCTCTGCATCTGTATCAATTCAGTTTTGTTCTTGTTAAGTATCCAGACATTCTTCTCCATACTTTTATGCCCTTCCCGACGGTTTGCCTGCAACCTCTAACTGTCCCTTTGCAAAGAAATATTCTATACTGGCCTTTGGCACTCCTGTGTCTCTTTCTATTATGTATTTGGAAGCAGGTCCATTAGCCTGAAGATATCTCCTGACTATATTGTAATAATCAAGATTCTCCTCTCCACACTCGGTACAAATATACACACCCGGTATATCCATCTTAACCGCACTGCCACACTTCATACACTTATCCGGCTGAGGATTAAGTCCGAATGACGAATCGTTCGTTCGTCGCTTAATCTTTCCTCGTGCGGAATTTTTCTCAAGTTCATTAAGCGACATCCTTCTTTTAGATTCATTGTTGTTGTCTTTTTTGTCTTTAGTTACTTCTCTGCTCTCTCCCAATAAATACCTTATTCTCTTAATCAAGGTATCCATAGCGGCTTTCTCATCATTACCCACAAATATCATCTGGACATTGTTAAGATAGAATTTAAACATCTCTGTCATCTCACATCCGTCTATATTAAGCGGGACAATTGTCTTTCTGTTATTAACTGCAAAATCGATTTCCTTTTCTACCCATATCGATTGCTGAGAATACTTGGATATAAGTAATAAAAACACTTCACATCCGCTTATAACCTGCGGAATCTCCTTGGCATAATTCGACCCCACCGGAATCATATCAGGAGCCTTCCAATAGCTCATATTCTCTCTTTCGAGTACTTCAATGACTTTCTTTACATCTTCTGAATCTCTAGAGCTGTAACTAATAAAAATAGATTTATTGTTCATAGTCATCCCTACTCTTCTATACTACCTTATTTCTTCCTGTATTCTTAGCTTCATATAATTTCTCATCAGAACGTCTTATGTTCTCTTCAACTGATAACATTGTATTGATCTCATTGACACCAAAAGACATTGTGACACCAAAATTGTAACCTGACACATCAAACTCATGTGTCTCAAGCATCTTCCTTAATCTCTCTGCCACTGCCTTGGCTCCTGCTGCATTCTGGTTATGAAGAATAATTATAAATTCTTCACCACCCCATCTTGCAATCATATCATCTACCGAAAGATTTGATGATATCAAATCAGCTACCTTCTCAAGCACAATATCACCAACGTTATGACCATATGTATCGTTGACCTTCTTAAAATGGTCTATATCACACATAATCATTGTAAACTGGCAGTTCTTAGCCATCTTGACTACCTTGGTGTTGTAGTATTCATAAAATCCATATCTGTTCTTCAGACCTGTAAGCTTATCAGTCTGTGCCTCATTACGAAGAAGATACGATTCTAATGTTTTCTCACAAAAAACTGCAACCAGCGACATTCTCTTTACATCCTTGTCAGTAAATGGTGCCGGATTACCATCATCATCACTCTTATTAAGAACCTGAAATGCTCCGATAACATCTCCCTCTGAATCCTCTACAGGAATACAAAGAATAGATCTTGTAAAATATCCTGTCTCATTATCCACCTCGTAATTAAACTCCGGCTGTTCATATGGATCATTACAAAGAATAACCTTATCCTCCAAAATTGTTCTTCCAACGATACCTGTATTCTCCGGTACAATAATCTTCTCGCAGCTTGTGGCAGCGAGTGTCCAATACTGTTTGTGCTTCTTGTCCCAGAACCAGAAAGATGCTCTGTCTCCGTTGACTATTGTTCTTCCAAGTTCTGTCAATAACTCTACTGTTTTTGAAAATTCTTTCACTTCAAGCAACTCCGTCATATAATAAAATATCTGTTCCAACATAACCTCCGCATTTGTCTTAAGACCTTCATTTCCATTCGCATCACTTCTGGATTCATATATATTCATAATCCTGTTATCCATAGCATTCCTCGATTCGTATATTCTATTATATAATTATACTACTATTTTGCTTGAATGTCTATTATTACATACTCTGCAGGAGCCGATGTCTTAAACGGCAATCCCCACCCTGCAAGACCGGCTGATACATATGCCCTCATATCTCCTACCTTGTATTCCCCATACACACCATCGCCAAACGGTATAAGATTAAGCACTAAATTCCCCGGCACAATCGGACCTGCGTGGGTATGACCTGATACAAGTAAATCTGTTCCTTCACTGCTGTTTTCACTGTATCCTCTTGGCTGATGATCCATTCCAAGAATAAAATCATCCCTGTCAATATCATTTAAAATTTCTGACATCGTTTTTCTCTCGTCATTCCCAAGAATTCTCTCTGCCGAATAGTCCTCTCTTCCTGCCAGTACAAACTCATCATTAAGATTAATGGCCTGATCTCTGAGAATGGTAATATCCCCTTCTGTAATAGCATTTTGCATCTATTTTTTCTCTAATACTCTCTTTCATTCTGTCTATCTCTTCTCTAAACTCACCTGCTGATAGACGAATCGCACCATTTCCCCAGATTATACATTGTTCAAGCGCATCCGATGTAGCGACCTTAACCCTGTATTTTTTACCAAGTTCATGGGTTACTCTCTCAATATATGAGTCTGCAGTCTGTGATTCCCTGGTAAAAATCACATCTATGTTGTTGTATCTGTATTTTTCTATATTTCCGCCTTTTACCCGATAAGCATCAAATACTACAATCACATTATCGCCTGTGTATCCCTGATAATTGCACATCTCATCAAGTAGAGCTAATCTTGCAGCCTCCATATTATCTTTAGATAATTCATTTAGTTCTTTCCACGAGAAAATAATATTATATCCGTCTACTAACAGATATCTCTCTTTAGAGTTATCAAGGTATTTGACAGAACCCTTAAAGTTCTTTACCTCACCGTTTACTGTAGTCTTCTTCCACTTTACTCTCTCCTCCCGTTTTCCGTATGTTCTCTCCATTATCTCATCAATCTCTTCTGTTGTAACAAACACATCATTTGTTATCGTTTTTCTTACAGGTACAGAAGATAAATCAAATTCTTCTATTTTTTTCTTTTCTCCTGATAATGGCAGATGCATATAATCATAGACTTCGTCCCACGGAACAATAAAACCTGCCCCATGCCGGCAAAATACAGAGCCTACAGGATTTTTACTGTCTGCTTCAAAATCGTATCCTGTCTGTTCAATTACTTCATCCTGATTGTGACAGTCGCCATATCCATAAAAATTCAAAGCTACACTTCCCCGTCCTCTTGTGTATGAATTTACTTCCCTGCTGTATCCGTTAATTGTGGAAACCGGAACTATACCGGTCACTACTGACGTCTCCCCATAAGTCTGTGGCTGTTCAAATTCTCCATACATATTCTGCACATCAGTAAGTACTCTTCCAATATTCTCTGTTGGCACTTCTATTCTGAAGCTGTAGTATGGCTCTAAAAGCTTTGAGCCGGCAAGTAATGCTGCATGCCTTACAGCCCGGTAAGTAGCCTGTCTGAAATCTCCACCTTCAGTATGTTTTTTGTGGGCCCGTCCGGCAACAATTGTGAGCAATACATCTGTAAGCTGTGAGCCGGTAAGTATTCCCTTGTGTTTTTTCTCTTCCAGGTGTGTCATTATAAGCCTCTGCCAGTTTCTGTCAAGTTCATCTTCGCTGACATTTGTGGCAAACTGTATTCCCTCGCCTCTTTTTAAAGGTTCAATTTTTATATGAACTTCTGCATAATGCTTTAATGGTTCAAAATGACCTACACCTTCTGCTACTCCCTCTACTGTTTCCTTGTAGACAACACTTCCTGTTGAAAAATCAATATTTAAATCAAATTTTTCCGCAACTATTCGTCTTAATATATCAATTTGAACTTCTCCCATAACAAGGCAGTGTATTTCACCCAACTGTTCATTATAGCTTACATTCAGCTCCGGATTCTCTTCCTCTAACTCTTTAAGTCGTGCAAACACCTTATTCGTTGGTATCGCCTCATCATAGATAACTTTATAATTAAGTACAGGCTCTAACACATTCTGCGCATACTCCTTTTGTGCACCGAGTCCCATTAATGCTCTGGTGGTGCTAAGGCCCGTCACTACACAGATGCTTCCACATCCTGCCTCTGCCACTGTTTTGTACTGTCCCCCCTGATATATTCTTATCTGGTCTATTTTCTCCCTGAAGGTATCTGCATTGTCAGACACTTCCATTTTGACCTTTATAATTCCGCCTGTAACCTTTAGATATGTAAGCCTTGTATTATTACTATCCCTGCCAATCTTAAATACCTTTGCAGCAAAATCTTCTCCGTACTCTTTTTTATTCATATATTTTGACACCGCCCGGATGAATTCTTCTATTCCAATTCCCTTTAATGCTGAGCCAAAAAAACATGGAAAAAGTGTATTTGCGTCAATCGCTCTTCTAATACTATCTTCTGATAGTTGATTCGTTGCCAGATACTCGTCCATCAATTCTTCACCAGATTCAGCAAGCTGCTCTGACAATTCTTCATTATCCTCTGAGAAGTCTATACACTTATCTGACAATTGTCTTTTTATATCCTCATATACTTTCTCTTTCGATACTCCAACCTGGTCCATTTTGTTCACGAAAATAAAAGTGGGAATATTGCTCATCCTAAGCATCTTCCAAAGGGTCATGGTATGTCCTAACACACCATCTGCGGCACTCACTATCAAAATAGCATAATCAAGTACACTTACTGCCCTTTGTGTCTCTGCCTGAAAATCCACATGTCCCGGTGTATCAAGCAGTGTCACGTCATATTGTCCCATCACAAGTTCAGCCTGCTTAGAGAAAATTGTAATACCTCTCTCCCTTTCAAGACTATGATTATCAAAAAGAGTGTCGCCATGGTCTACCCTTCCCATCTTTCTGATACTTTTACATCTATATAAAAGCTGTTCAGAAAGAGTCGTCTTTCCAGCATCCACATGTGCCAACACTCCAAGTACTATCTTATTTGTCTTAATAATATTATCCTTCAATTGTTTCGCCCCTGTCTCTAAACCATTTAAGGAATCTGGTATCTCTTATCATCCAGAAATCATTTTGCATGGCTTCATTGTTCCTGATTATCGTATCAAGATCTGCCCATTCAAGAGTGTATCCTTTTTCAATTTCGCTCTGTGTAAGCGAAAGCTCTGTCACCTCATCAGTCACATAGCACTTATAAAATCTTGAATGTTGTATAAACCTTTTGTTATTATCAAATATATCACGTCTGTATTCCAAAACCTCGCCAATATACTCACTTTTACTCTGATCTATAATCATGCCGGTCTCTTCTCTGACCTCTCTATAAAGAGCATCACTGTCTGTTTCTCCCTTATCGATTCCTCCACCTGGAATCTTGTATTCTCTATCCAGAGCTCTTTGCATCGCGTACTTGCCATCTTTGCAGATGATTGCTCTAACACCATGTCTTTCGATAAGTGGCATATCATTTGTATAGTTTTTTTCGTCCATTACAAACAAAACATTTTCTCTACCCATAATTCCTCCGGTTATACTGTAAATATTTCTGTTACAAATGTATCATATATAATCTTTTTATTCAATCAAAAACCTCGACATTAAAATATCAGCAGATTACGGTTCCTTTATGTCTGCATCTATCCTGTAGGACTTTGTTCTGTCAAAGAACCTGTCCACGATTTTGCCAAGTTCATCATCTATATATTCATAATCTATTACTTCCTGCACCATTACAGGATTGTCTGTAATTATTGAATCCACATTCATACTCATCATATATCTGACAGTATCTTCATCGTTTATGGTCCAGGCAAACACTTCTTTACCCATATTGTGAATCTGATTTACAATATTTCCTGTAAGAAAAGAAGCATTTACGCTGTATGCATCAACAAATTTCAAACTCTTAAGTTCTCCCGCTGCCACATATGATACATAAAGAGTAACAAGATTTTCGTCAATCTTCTTTATTTTTTTAAGAGACGATGCACTCATTGAAGCTAGTACGCATTCATTCTCCATATTATTTTCTTTCACAACATCTACTACATTCTGTTCAAAATTCTCTTCATTCCCGGTTGGTTTTAATTCTATATTAACTTTTACTCTGCCCTTGCATAGTTTTAACACTTCATCAAGAGTTGCAACTCTAAGATACGAAAACTCCTCGTCAAACCATGATCCAACATCATATGTTATAATCTCGTCATGTGTCATATCGTATATCTTTTTATCTACTCCTGCTATCCTTTTCAAATTATCATCATGTGTTACAACTACTACTCCATCTTTTGTCTGGTGAACATCAAGTTCAATGAAATCTACTCCCTGCTCAATCGCCTTTTCAAACGCAGGAATACTATTTTCCGGTGCAAAATATGAACTTCCCCTGTGAGCCGTAACCTCCGGATGGTTCCAAATCGAAAAACCGGATATAGCATTTTCTGTAAGATTTAATATAATTGCGGCCGCATATACCATAAAGATAGTTGACACTACTACAATTGCTACACTCTTTTTCTTAATCTTTCCATAGTTAGCTGAAGTTTCAAAATTTGCCTCCTCATTCCCGGTAGTTTTGTAGCTATAATAAAAATGGCTTACAACTCCATACACCAGTGGCATGGTAAGAAGCGACAATATTCCAAACACAATGTTGACAACCATAAAAATACACAAAATTGCACTCTTGTACTGGTATTCAAGCGGACAAAACAACTTTATCATACAAAACATCACACCGGTTGCGACTGTTGATACCAGAATACCTGTTATATACATCAATATCTGACATACAAAGTAAGTTAAAAATACTCTTACATATCTGCCCTTAATTATTTTTTTACTCTCATCAATCGACTCTTTAAAACTTTTTTTCTCTATTGTATAGACATGAATTGCAAAGATGTATCTAAAGGAATAAAAAAAGAAAATCACATAAATAACCGATACAGTCACAAATATCAGACTATTCATCTGTATCAAATCGGTAAGTGCAGAAGGAATTTCAATACTGTTAATATATCCTAACAATACAACAAAATTGCTGGCAGGCATAAGTACTGCCACCACTACAACCATCAAAAAATTCTTCGGTCTTAATGTTCTGAACGAAGTTAACATACCACCTGCAAACATCTGGTAAACATTAAGCTTTTTTCCACAATATGAGGCGTTATAGCATCTAATAACCGCCGCTATGTCTATAAGAGTCACAAACATTACGAGAAAAAACAGTATTAAGATCATTACATACGTGTAGGGAGACAAAAGAATCTTTGCAAGCGTATCATTTGCAATATATCTTATTCCCGCATATTCATAGCCTTTTTGTATAAGAACATACAAAAAAGGAAGTCCCACTAACAGGGTAATCCCTTTATATAGCAGCTCAAACAGCGCCAACGAGCGTATGTTATTTCTAAACAACCTATAAATCTCTTTGAAAAACATCATATACAACACTTCCTAAATTTCAAAGGGAGCCGGCTATAATATGCCAACTCCCTCCAATAGTATTTTAAGTCCAATTAAAATTAATATAATACCGCCGCACAATTCAGCTTTTGATTTATACTTAAGACCGAATATACTTCCAATCTTAACTCCCACTGCTGAAAAAGCAAATGTCACCACTCCGATAAAGCTGACTGCTAATATAATATTAACCTTAAGGAATGCAAATGTCACACCTACAGCAAGTGCATCTATGCTGGTAGCTATGGCAAGAATAAGCATCGACTTAACATCCATCGCTCCATCTACTTTCTCTTCTCCAAAAGATTCTTTTATCATACTTGAACCGATAAATGCCAACAAAACAAACGCAATCCAGTGATCATATTTTGTAATCTTATCTGCGAAGAAATATCCTGCAAAATATCCAATCACAGGCATAAGTGCCTGAAATCCACCAAACCACACCCCTGCAATACACATATGTTTCTTCTCTATTCTTCCAATTGATAAACCTTTACAAATGGAAACAGCAAAAGCATCCATTGATAATCCTACTGCCAGTATAAACAACTCAAAATAACTCATCTTAAATCCTCTTATGCATAACTTTGTGCATTTAACAATTTCTCAAATTCCTCCTGTGGAAGTGGCTTCGAGAAATAATACCCTTGAATGTAATCACATCCACAATCAATCAAAAACTGTACCTGGTCATTTGTCTCAGCACCTTCTGCAATAACCTTAGCATTCATATTATGAGCCATTTCTATTATAGATCTGATAATACTTCCAGCCTTTGGATTAGTATCAATATTCTGTACAAATCCCATATCAAGCTTAATAATATCAAAATCATAATCTCTAAGAGTACTAAATGATGAATATCCACTACCAAAATCATCAAGTAGTATCTTAGCACCTAAATCCTTCATAGCTTTAAGAACATTATTATTATCTGCTATATACGTGTACGCTGTCTCAGTTACCTCAAATCTACGGTAGCCTTTATCATCTTCTGAATTCTTAATATTGCTAAGAATAGAATTCACAATATTCTCATCATAAAAATCCATCCATGATAAGTTCACAGACACAGGAACCACAAACTCATCATTTTGTCTTCTCTTCTCAATAAAACCTCTTACATTAGTCTCAACAAAATGATCCACTCTTGATATATGTCCATTATCTTCCAGTGCAGGTACAAACAATCCCGGTGATATAATGCCTCTCTCAGGATGAATCCATCTGATCAGTGCCTCAGCAGAAGCAATCTGCCCTGTTTTTGCATCATATATTGGCTGATAATAAACCTTAAACTGCTGATTATCAAGAGCTGATACTAATTCACCCATAAGTTCTGTACGATCTACATAATTATTTCTCATGCTCTCGTCAAATACTGCATATGGTTTTACAAATTCACTGTCAATGAATTCTCCCGCCAGCTTTGCTCTGTCGCACATTCCACTCACCTGCATTGATTTATTATCTATATAAAAAATACCGCATCTTCCATATATGGTAAGCTTCTTGCCATCATTACAGTAATCGACATTACAGATCTCATTAAATATATCAGAATCAATATTATCCTTCTCAACCAGCATCATAAAATGATCTGTTTCAATTCTTGACACTACTACAGGATTGAACTTTGAACCACAAAGCATATTGTAAATATGTTTTAATACAAAATCTCCACCGTCTATACCAAGAATCTCATTGACAGCTTTAAACCCTTTAACATCATAGTAAACAATTGCATAATCCTTTTCGGTGTCTTTATTTAATCTGTCACGAACCATTCTTATAAATCCTCGTCTGTTAATGCCACCTGTAATCATATCTCTTTCAATAATGGATGTGACATCCTCTGTTGTAACAACAACGATTCCAAGTTCCTTATCAAGATAGCTGTATCGGTGTTTAATTATTCTGTTTTTGCCATTATCTATGTGGTTAACAGTAAAATCAAACTTACCAAACTTTTCAATATTTTCAATTATCGAATCAATGCTTGCTTTTTCTAAGAATTTGCGTGCATCTCTAGGTGATATATACTTCTCCACAGCAATCTCTAAAACCCTGTCGTAATTATTGCTGACATCATCCACCATTTCACCAAATGTGTCTTCACACTTTTTAACTCTAAATGTCTCATTCCTGATATTCAATAACGCAACCATCACGTGTTCTCTGTCTATAATAATCTCCGGAATTCTCTCATTGATGTATGAATCTAATATATTCACAAAGTATCCTACACCCTCAATATCCCCGGAAAAGCTGTTTTTTATCATCTTAACACTTGACTTAACCACTATCTTTTCATTATTGTCATTAAGAATAATATGTCTTAAGGCAACACTATCCTTACCTTCTTCATACAAACTGAGCAGATTATCCCTGCAAAATGTCTCTTTAATCTTAATAACATCTTCCACAGAAGGAACCCTTGAAGTCCATATATCGATATATTCAGCAATTGTCCCGTCCTCACAAATATCCTTTGTAATATTTAACTTAAATGTATTGGCCTGATTACCACTCATAAATAAAATATTGTTCATATGTTCAAGATAATCGTTATGAATATCTTTTATGTAGACAAGTGCTGTCTGATTATCATCCCTGTAATCTTCGTTCTTAATTATTTCCATTGATACCCATCTGTATTCACCATCAATAAGTCTTCTATATTGGCAGGTAAGCTTCGCTTTTTTCTTTTTAAGCGATTCTCTAACCTCATCAATGTCATTAAACTTGATAAACCTATTCTTATCTTCCGAGAAAATTAGTTCAGATGTAGCAATATCATACATCATTCTTGATATCTTGTCCTGACCTTCATAAAACCGTGTATATCTCTGCCTGTCCACCTTTACTATATCGTATGTATCATCAGTGAAATTCGCACGCAAAATAATATAATAGACATTTGACAACACTTTAACAGCATCATCAATATTTCTGTTATATCTCTCATTAAGAGCCAATGCATTCTCAACCTTCTTAACCACCATCTGTGGCATATATGGTCTGAAAAAGCAGTCAAAAACACCCAGCTCATACACTTTTTCTAATATCTCATCACTAGAATGGCTTGAGATAACAATTACAGGAATCTTTTCTGTAAGCTTATTCTTATTCATTATCTCAAGGAATTCATAACCGTCCATTACAGGCATAACAACGTCAAGTAAAATGAGATTAATATCCTCTCCATACTTCTCAACGACCCGTAATGCTTCCATTCCATTGGAAGCCTCTAAATAATCATATTTGTCACCTAATATAGACACAAGCATATCCCTGTTCATACTTGAATCGTCTACAATAAGTATCTTGTATCTATCCCGCATAAATACCTCCACTACGAAACTGACAATTCTCTTATTCTATCTAAAACAACTGTACCTTCCCATCTATATTTTCATTAATCACATAATAAGCTGTATAATCCTCCGGCTTAATATACACCTGAATACTCTTTATATCTTTCTCCTTATACCCCTTTGCAATAAAATGCTCCTTAATCTTTGTGATAGTCTCTTCAAGTTCAGCTTCATGTTCACGATACTGCACGTATACTTCTAATTTTTCCATAGTAATCTCCATTCTTACTTGTTCTTTCCAAATATTGTTATATTATACCACCTTATGTAGCTTTATTCAATCTCTTACATTAATAAAAAAGCTGACCACATAATCGTGATCAGCCATTTTTTCTATTTAGCTTCTTCAAATTCTTTTAGTATTGATTCATCCGGTTTTTTCGTAATCAGACTAACAACTATTATCATAAATAATGACACCAGAAATGCCGGCAATAATTCGTATATATCGTATACTCCACCCATCGGTCTTACTACGTATTTCCATACAAATACCATAACACCACCTGATATCATACCTGCAAGAACTCCGTATAAATTACTTCTCTTCCAGAACAGTGCACAAAGTATGGCGGCACCAAACGCACCACCAAATCCTGCCCATGCAAATGATACTATCATAAATACACTTGAATTAGGATCTGATGCAAGAAACATACTTACTACTGCAACACATACAATAGAAATTCTTGCAATTGCTAATGAAGCCTTATCAGACAGCCTGATTTTTAAGAAATCCTGAATTATGTTCTTTGATATGCTTGATGCTGTCGCAAGCATCTGGCTGTCTGATGTAGACATTGTAGCTGCAAGAATACCTGCCAATATAACTCCCGCAACCAACGCTGCAATTACACCATGATTGCTAAGCAAATCTGTAATCTTGATAATAATTGTCTCACTTTCGCTTCCGCTTAATGCTTCAACCTTGCCTGCACCTGTCATACCAAGTCCAACCACACCAATAGAAATACCAACAGTCATTGCAATTACAACCCATATGCTTGCTATTCTTCTTGAGAGCACAAGCTTCTTCTCATCTTCGATTGCCATAAACCTTACAAGAATATGTGGCATACCAAAATATCCAAGTCCCCATGCTAATGTGGAAATAATAGTTATAATTCCATAGGTAGATGCTGAAGAAGTTGCAGGATTAAAACTTTTTCCAAGCGAGAAATATCCAGGTAACGATTTTGCATTATCAATAACTGCACCAACCCCTCCTGCAGATACTATTCCATATGACATAACCACTACAAGTGCCATCGTCATTACAATACTCTGAATCAGGTCAGTTGTACATACAGCTCCAAATCCACCCATAATAGTGTATCCTACGATAACAATGGCCGAAACAATCATTGCCGTCTGATAATCCACATCAAACAATGTGTGGAAAAGCTTGCCACATGCAGCAAAGCCTGAGGCAGTATAAGGTATAAAGAATATTGTGATTACCACAGCTGTCACTGCATTAATAATATTCTTATCGTCGTGATATCTTTTTGAGAAGAAGTCAGGTACAGTAATAGCGTTTATGTTACTGGAATATCTTCTAAGTCTTCTTGATACCAAAAGCCAGTTGAGATATGTTCCTATGGCAAGTCCAATAGCCGTCCATGCCGCATCAGCAATTCCGGTAAGATACGCAACCCCCGGAAGTCCCATTAACAGCCAGCTTGACATATCACTCGCCTCTGCACTCATTGCCGTTACGATCGGACCCATTTTACGTCCGCCAAGGTAAAAATCCTCGTTACTTTTGTTGTTCTTACTAAACAAATAGCCTATAACCAGCATTCCGATTAAGTATACTGCTATGGCTACAATGATTAATGTAGTTTTCATATAATTATTATCCTTCCGTTTTTTTGTCCCCATCGAATAATTGTGCAATAATAATTGCAATAAATATTAATACACAACCAAGTAATTCCCTGTTTTTCATATTCTGATTTAAAATCACTGAACCTGCAATTACAGATACAACAGACTCGAGACTCATAATCATGGATGCGATTGTAGGGTTAACTCCAACCTGGCCGATAATCTGCAATGTGTACGCGACTCCACATGACATCACGCCGGCATACAGAAGTGAAATCCAGGCATCTTTATTCAACAGTGCCGGTGCCCACTTAAGTATTCCGCTTATTGAATGATTCATATCAACAATAAAAGCCGGAATCAGTCCAACTATTCCACAAACAAAAAACTGTATGCATGATAATCTTACTCCATCAACCTGCGGCGATACTTTATCCACCACAAGTATATGTACCGAAAATGCCAATGCACATACAAGCACAATTACATCACTGCCTTCTATCATAAATCTGCCATCCATACACAACATATACAAGCCTGCAATTGCAATACATACACCTATCCATATATTAATACCACATTTTTTGCCAAGAAGCAAAGAAAGAATCGGAACAATAAGTATATAGCAGGCTGTCAAAAATCCTGCCTTACCCACACTTGTTCCAAGATATATGCCAATCTGTTGAAATGAGCTTGCAATAAGCATAACAATTCCGCACACAAATCCACTTTTAAACAGGTACAATCTCTCCCTGTCAGTCGCAGGCTTTCTCTTTGTAAGGTTCATTGAATCTGATAATTTTATAACCGGAATCAATACAATTGAACCTATTATTGATCTGATACTATTAAAAGCAAATGGCCCAAGAGCATCTCCACCTTCGCTCTGAGCCACAAATGCTATTCCCCAAATAATCGCAGTAAGCAGAAGCATTGCCATATGTTTGTAATTATTTGCCTTCATCTAAATTACCTACGCTTCTAAAACTGTTTTAAGAAAGCTTTTTGTTCTTTCATTCTGAGGATTATTAAAAATCTGCTCCGGTTCTCCCTCTTCCACGATATATCCGTCCGCCATAAAAATAACTCTGTCCGCTACTTCTCTGGCAAATCCCATCTCGTGTGTTACAAGAAGCATTGTCATTCCTTCTGAGGCCAAATCCTTCATTACATTAAGCACATCACCTACAAGTTCCGGGTCAAGTGCGCTTGTAGGCTCATCAAACAGCATAATCTCCGGCTTCATGGCAAGTGCTCTTGCTATTGCCACACGTTGTTGCTGTCCTCCCGATAATCTGTTAGGATATTCATCTGCCTTATCAACAAGCCCTACTTTTTTAAGTAATTCCATTGCTTCTTTTTTTATCTCATTCTTATCAACACCTTTTACAGTTATAGGTGCCAACATAATATTTTCTAACACTGTTTTGTGTGGGAAGAGATTAAATCTCTGGAAACACATTCCCATCTCAAGAAGCAGTTGCTGCTGTTTCACTTTTTCAATTCTTTCTACTGTTTTTCCATCTTCCCTGTGTAAAAAAAGTTCTCCACGAACAAATATCTTACCACTTGTAATCTTCTCCAGCTGATTAAGCGAACGAAGATATGTTGACTTACCTGCTCCTGACGGGCCTATGATACAGATAACTTCACCTTTTTTCACCTTTAAGTTAATATCTTTTAATACTTCTAAATCTCCAAAGCTCTTACTTACGTGCTCTGTCTCCAGAATATAATCATAATTCTCCATGAACTTACCTCCTATTCATAAATAGAGAACTTCTTCTCTATCTTGCCAAATACAAAAGTGAAGACAGCCGTTATTATCAAATAGATAATAAGAGCCGGAATAAATACCAGATATGAACCTTCACTTGTCATAATAGTCTTTGAAATAGTTGTAATATCCATAAGAGATATGGCAAAGACTAATGATACGTCCTTTAATACCATAATAAATTCGTTGCATACCGGAGGAATCATTCTTCTTACAGACTGTGGAATAATTACCTTTGTCATAGTCTGGGCATAGTTCATACCAAGTGCTTTAGCCGCCTCAAACTGACCTTTGTCAATTGACTGAATGGCAGCTCTGACAATTTCAGCACAATATGCTCCTGAATTAAGTGAGAAAGCAATTATAGCAGCTATAAAAGCTCCCTTATATACTGCCTGTGCATCTGATGCACTAAACAAATCTCTCCATGCAAAGCCACACATACTAGGTATTGTAAAATACACTACAAACAACTGAATAAGAAGCGGTGTTCCTCTGAAGAAAAAAACATACGCACTACTCAACTTATTAATTAATCTCTTCTTTGATATTTTTCCAAGTGCAAGAAAGATACCAAGTATAAGTCCAAAGAATGTTGTAAGTGTGGTTAACAGAATGGTAAGTTTGGCACCGTACATTAATCCTTCACCACAGCCAAGCATTCTGTAAGTGTAGTTGACCATCTGACCAACCACCTTTGCGATACCTTCGTCTGCCTTATATACTTTTCCACAAAAACCTACAAATCTCTCATTGATCTGTTTTGCACCTGATGAAGAAAATGAGCAGTAATTAATCACTATCATAGAATTATAAGTAATTGTAACTCTCTTTCTTGAGCTGTTCTCATCTTTTTCAACAAGTGACTGCATCGTGTCTGAGGCCTGTGACACCATTTCACTTTCTGATGGTTTCATAAATGATAACACGGTACAAACAACGACTAATATAATAGCTACTACGATTGTAGTAATAGTTTTTTTGTTAGCTAATAACTTCTTCATTTTTTATTCTTCACCTATTCCAAACCAGTAATCATAAGCATCTGCGATATATCCATCTTCTTCCATCTGTGCAAGTGCCTCATTAATTGCAGCCTGTAACTTTTCATTGCCTTTTCCTATTGCAATACCGAATTCTTCAGGTTCACTATTATCTGTGAATGCAATTTCATAATCATCAGAATTCTTTGCAACATAACTTTCAGCAACTGTGCTGTCTACTACTACTGCATCAACTTCTCCATTCTTAAGCTGTGTAAAACAACTTGTAAGCTTTTCATTCGCAACGATTTCAACATCAATTGTTCCTGTTGACTTATAATCTGACATAAGAATATCTGACGTTGTTTCCTTCTGAACAGTGATAACCTTTTTATTTAAATCCTTGAGTGAGGATACGTTAATGTCACTTCCTTTTCTGACTACTACAGATTGATAATTCTGAATATAAGGTGTAGAGAAAAGCATTGTCTTCTGCCTCTTTGGTGTGATTGTCACACCTGAGCACACTATATCATAGTTCTTGTCAAGTCCTGCAAAAATACCATCAAAAGATGTATCAATAATGTTTATCTCTAAACCAAGTCTGTTTGCTATTTCTGTTGCTATATCCACATCAAAACCAACTGCTGTCACACCGTCGTCTGCATACGACTCAAACGGCGGATACCCGATTTCTGCTCCCATAGAGAGCTTTCCTTCATTGACAAATTTGATTCCTGAAATATCAATTGTTGTCTCCTTTGTTGTCTCCTTCTTATCGTCCTTCTTGTCCTCTGACTTTGAACATGCAACTAATGTACCTACACACATTGTAAGCGCTAATGTAACTGCTACAACTTTTTTTAACTTCATCTCTGTTTCTCCTTGTCTCCTTTGTTTCTTTTTACCGCTCTATTTTACTTATTATTGTAAGTTTCTGCAATACTTTTTAATATCTTTTTACTGTAAATTTCTGAATCATTCTGCTAAGCTTGTCTGCCTCATCAGACAGCACCTGTGTGGAAGCTGCAGTCTCTTGCGCAGTTGCCATATTATTCTGGACCACCCCTGAAATATTCGCTATTTCCTTCTGGATATCCACCGACTTAGAAGCCTGATCCTTTGTTGCTTCTCTGATATCAACAAATGCGTTTGCTATTTTATCTGAGTTATACGCAATTTCTTTGATTGACTCAAATGTCTGCTCTGCACATTTTTGTGCTTTTGCTATTGCCGTCATGCATGCATTGATAAGCTCTGCTGTCTTCTTTGAGGATTTTCGTTATTTGCAAGATTCATAACCTTCATTAGAAGCTCATCTGCATCAGTGCTCTTCAAATACCCCTGCTACTCAGATTCGTCAGCCTCTACCCATATATTGAATGAGAAAACACTTCCTTTTCCTTCTTCACTTTGAACTCTTATA
>JBGVIE010000016.1:0-2404 GCA_045122895.1 Lachnospiraceae bacterium | reverse complement strand
CTTCTGTGGTAATAATGAATATAATGACGGGTTCTCATATGAGAACTGGGGCGGATATGATTTGTTAGTTAAGTTGAATCAGCATAATCCGGAAGTGAAAGAATATATATGTGATGTGATTAGATTCTGGGTTAGTGAATTTGATATTGACGGAATAAGACTTGATGCCGCAGATGTGCTTGATTTTTCCTATATGCAGGCGTTACGTGCAGTTGCTAACGAAGTTAAGCAGGATTTCTGGTTGATGGGTGAAGTTATTCATGGAGATTATAACAGATGGGTGAATGAAGGAACGCTACATTCTGTTACCAATTATCAGTTGCATAAGGCTCTTTATTCAGGTCATAATGATCATAACTATTTTGAAATTGCACACACAGTAAAGAGACTGTATGAGCTTGGCGGAAATAGACCTGATGGACTTAAGCTTTACAACTTTGTAGATAATCATGATGTTGAGAGAATCTATACGAAGCTTACCAACAAGAATCACTTTGCACCGGTGCATGTTTTGATGTATACGCTTCCGGGTATCCCATCTGTTTATTATGGTTCAGAGTTTGGAATCGAGGGACGCAAGGAAAAGTATTCGGATGCATCACTTAGACCCGCACTTAAGCTTGCAGATTATAAAGATGCTGTTAAGAATAACCCATGTACAAGTCTTATTGCCACTCTTGGTAAGATTAGACAGAATACTGCGGCACTTTCATATGGTGATTACAAAGAACTTATGCTTACGAATCGCCAATATGTATTTGCAAGAAGATATGGTGATGATAATGTTATTGTGGCTGTCAATAATGATGATAATGATTTCACAGTTACAGTTTCAGACGGAGGTGTAAGTGAGTATGTTGGAATGCTTACTGGCAACACATATAAGGCAGAGAATGGCAATGTGACATTTACAGTAGGCTCGAATTATGGTGATATATTAGTGCCAAAGACGGGAGAGCCAAAAAAAGTTAAGCCAGTTACATTTGAAGTAAAGAAAGAAGAGCCGAAGAAGGAAGAGCCGAAGAAGGCAGGGGCTGAGAAGAAAGAATCAAAGAAAGCAGAAACTCCAAAGACTGAAGTTAAAGCAGAACAAAAGACCCAAACAAATAAAGAGGTCAAGGTTGATATGAACAAGCCATACGAGGAGATGACTGTAGAAGAATTGCAGGCAGTTGTTTTATCAAAGCTTGCAGCAAACGGACCGGTAACAGAGCAGATGAGAAAAGATGTATCAGATAATGTTTATCATGACTCGCTTGTTAACTGGGCTAAATCATTTTAATAGTTGGATGGAGAGGCAATGAGTAAATTTGGAGAAATAGATTTTGATAAACTAAAAAGAGAAGGATTTAATATGCTGCTGGTACTTAGGGACGGTCAGATGTATTTGGGCGGAAAGTTAGAGAATCTGGTAGCATACAAGGATATCCTAAAGGAGAAAGAAGTAACAAGGCAATTTGCAGACGAAGATGTCTGGGTTGTTGAAATGAAGTGGGACTAGTGAATGATATGAGGAATAATGAAGAATATTATCAGGTATTAATTGAAGATGCACTTAAGGTGTGCAGCAAATATGAGGGAAAAGGATTTAAGTTCAAAAAAGGCGAGCTTCAGGAATATTTTCAGGATGATTTGCTGAGAACGGGATATTTGCTTGCCACAATGGATGGCATCTTACAGAAATCAGAATTAAAGCTATTTTGTGACACTTTTCATGTGACGTCGGACGAAAAAGTTCTGAAGGAATATTACTGGGAAGATGTCTGTCTTCCTAACAATTATATGAAGAGAATTCCAAAGTCAATGCTTTATGTAATCAGCGAAGAACGGAAGAGAATGAGCAACGAATTAAGCGTTTTTTTAAAGGATTCAAGAATTCTGTTCAAAGCGTTCAAACAGTTTGCATACAAGGCAATTGACTGCGGTGGAACTAAGATGCCATATCAGGTGGTAGCACTTGAGGATATGTCAAAGAATATACTTACTATTATCCTGAATTCGGAGGACATGGATATATACTTTGAAGAAGTAAGTATGGAAAAGGCTATCATCAATATTGATAAGATTAAGGTCAAAGATAACGATCTTATTGATTCGAATTATTATACCCCTCAAAAGGATAAGGAATATTACAACCCTTACAAGGTGGATGAAGGATACGAAAGCTATACTGATTTCATCAATTCATCGAAGAAATCAAAGAATAAGGAGATTGCTAAAAAACAGGAAAAACCAAAGATAAGAGTTGAAGATATTATTGAGTCAGATGAAGAGTATGATGTAAATGAGATAATTGGTGAGATCGATTCAATGATAGGCCTTGATAATGTTAAGAAGGAGATACGAAATATCGTAAATATCATTCAGGTCCAAAAGCTTAGGGAAAAGAGAGGTTTAAAGACAC
>JBGVIE010000015.1:0-55879 GCA_045122895.1 Lachnospiraceae bacterium | reverse complement strand
TTACTACAATTCCTTCATCCAATGCTTTTAGCTGCTCTTTGCTTTCAATAACAGTGACACCCTTTGATTCCAGATCCTTTACAACTTCTTCATTGTGTATTATAGGACCAAAGGTGTATATTTTCTTTGTATCATTATTATTCTTTATTGCATCATATACATTGTCTACTGCTCTTTTTACACCAAAACAAAATCCTGCACTTTTTGCTACTATTACTTCCATCTACTTTCTTTCCTCAATTATTCCAACAATTTTTTCTACTACCTGCTCAATTGTCAGTTCTGATGAATCCACCAAAATCGCGTCTTCTGCCTGTGATAATGGTGCTATCTCTCTATGCATATCTCTGTAATCTCTGTCAATTATGTCTTTTTCAACTTCGTTTACATCTGCTTCTATACCCCTGTTTTTTAATTCAAGGCATCTGCGTTTAGCCCTTATTCTTGCTGAAGCTGTTAAATATATTTTTACAAAGGCATCTTTTAACACAAACGTGCCAATATCTCTTCCATCCATTATCACGTTGTTTTTCTTTGCCAGATTTCTCTGCAATTCTAACAATTTTGCACGTACATCTTTGTATACAGAAATAGCAGAGGTCATATTTCCAACTTCTTCTGTTCGTATATAAGCGTTAACATTTTCACCATTTAAAAGTACTATCTGCTCTCCATCCTTATATTCTATTCTCACATCGATGTCCCTGCATACAGACACCACACTTTCTTCATCGCCTCCTGAAACACCTGCTCTTATACATGCAAGCGCCATAGAACGATACATTGCTCCTGTATCTACATAGATAAAATCTAATTTCTTTGCTACCATCTTTGCTATTGTGCTCTTTCCGGCTCCTGCCGGTCCGTCTATTGCTACGTTATACATATTTTTTCCTCCGTTTCCTTATTCACCTGCGCACATTCCTGCCAGATATCCCGTTGACCATGCCACCTGAAGATTAAATCCTCCTGTGAGCGCATCAACATCTATTACTTCCCCGGCAAAATACAGGTCATTAATTATTTTCGATTCCATTGTTCCGGGATTTATATCCTTTACATTTATTCCGCCCTTTGTAATTATCGCCTCATTAAAATCCCTGAGAGAAACAAGTGTAAGTTCAAATGCCTTTATTAAATTGACAAGCTTATTTCTCTCTTCTTTTGTTATAGTATTAACCTTCTTATAAGGTGATATTCCACTTATCCCGATTATTACCGGTATCATCTTCTTTGGCAGCAATTCATCAAGTGAATTTCTAAAATCTTTATTGATATTTTTTTCAAAATCCCTAAGAATCCTTTCATCAAGCTGCTTTTCGCTAAGTGCCGGTTTCATATCTATCGTCATCTTAAGCTCACCTTTTTTCAGTTTATCTCCAACTATACTTGATGCACTTAAAATCAAAGGTCCGCTAACACCATAGTGTGTAAATAACATTTCTCCAAAGTCATTATATAATTTTTTGCCACCTTGAAAAATCGACACCTTTACATTTTTCAAGGACAATCCCTGCATCTGTTTTGCATAATCTTCTTTTGTGACGAGAGGTACTAATGCAGGCGTCAATTCTGTAATTCTGTGTCCTGATACCTGTGCCATCCTGTGCCCGTCACCATCAGATCCTGTTGTCTTGTATGAAACTCCTCCTGTGGCTATAATTACCCTGTCACACATAAATCTTGTTCCATCGCACAACAAAATTCCTTTTACTGTATTATCCTCAACAATCAGCTCTTTAACTCTTGTGTTATACATTATTTTTACATTTTTTTCTCTTAGTGTTGTAGTAAGACCTTTTATTATGTCTGACGCCCTGTCCGATACAGGAAAAACACGCTCTCCTCTTTCAACCTTTAATGGTATTCCTGCTTTTTCAAAAAAATCCATTACCATATTATTGTCAAAAGTATATAGTGAGCTGTACATAAATTTTCTATTTGTAACTATATTGTTAAATATGACGTCTATGTCAGATGCGTTTGTTACATTGCATCTGCCTTTTCCCGTTATATATATTTTCTTTCCGGCTTTTTCATTTCTTTCAAAGATTGTCACTTCATTTCCGTTTCCACTTGCGGCTATAGCTGCCATCATTCCTGCCGCACCACAACCTATGATTGCAATTTTCTTCATTACTATTTCTCCATATCATTGACAATTACAGTTTCATCAAAAAGGCTCATTTCATCACCTGCATATACCTGATAATCATCCCATATTTTCTCAAGTTCTTCAAGTGTTTTAGTTACTTCTTTCTGTTTTTTCACATATATGGACATTACCAGCGCATTGATTACGCTAAGCGGTGCTGTAAGCGATTCAATTACAGAGGACATCTCGCTTTTTGCCAATATATTACATGACGAATATAGATTAAGTGGTGAATTCTTATCATCTGTTATGGCAATTACCTTTGCCTGTCTGTTATTTGCAAATTCTAATGCCTTTAATGTACGCATAGAATATCTTGGAAAGCTTATTCCTATCACAACATCTTTTTTCGAAAGTCTAATCATCTGTTCAAACATTTCGCTGGAACTGTTGGTTGTAACGCACACAACATTGTCAAATATAAGATTTAAACTAAATCCTAACATTGATGCAAGTGGCGCACATCCCCTTATTCCCACTATGTATATCTTTTTAGCACTTATTATACTATCTACCGCCTCATCAAAGGATTCTCTGTCAATAGTTTCAAGTGTATATTTCAATTTATTAATGTCTGAATTTATAACTGTATCAAGTATCTTTGTCTTATCTATACATGATGAAGTTATTTCTATCGTGTCTACTGAATGTAATTTTTCACGCACCATTTCTTCCAGTGCCCTTGAAAATTCAGGATATCCTTCGTATCCTAAAAGCATGGCAAATCTTACAATTGTAGATTCGCTTACTCCAACTTCTTTTCCCAAATTTGCTGCTGTCAGAAATGCAGCTTTTTCATAGTGAACAGAAACATAATTCGCAATTTTTTTCTGTCCCTTGCTCATTTTATCAAGTTTTTCATTTATCTTTTTTAACAAGTCATCTTCTCTTTTCATCCCAAAAATACCTCTTAAAATCCAAAAATAAATGTAACTGTAAAATCTGTCAGGCTCTAAACAGTTACAAATAAGTAAAAGGGGAATGAAAACATTCCCCTTTTAAATCATTTTGATTTTTTATGTGATTAAACAGGGTATGAACCACTCTTTGTATCTGCTGCTGCAGGATCAACCTTTGTCTTCTGAGCTTCACGATATTTGAAGAATTCTGTGGCAACCTGTGGGAATAAAGCATATGATAATACATCTTCATCCTGTTCAATATACTGAGCTGCTTCTTTTCTGAACTCTTCAAGCTGTGGTTTGATAAGGTCTGCCGGTCTGCATGTGATTGGCTTTGTGTCTCCGATACATTTCTTCTGTACTTCTGCGTTAAATGGCTTAACTGTCTCACCAAATTCACCGCTTAAAATCTTCTTAGATTCTTTTGTACACATCTTGTATCTTTCACCCTGAAGAACGTTAAGTACAGCCTGTGTACCAACAATCTGTGATGATGGAGTAACAAGTGGTGGTTCACCAAAGTCTTTACGTACCTTTGGAACTTCCTCTAACACCTCATAGTACTTATCTTCAGCATGAGCATCCTTAAGCTGTGATACAAGGTTAGATAACATACCACCTGGTACCTGATATAATAATGTCTTAATGTTAACACCCATAACCTTAGGATTAAGAAGTCCGCTTGCAAGAGCTTCCTCCTGTATTGGTCTGAAGTAATCAGCAATTTCAGCTAATAACTTCTGATCAAAGCCTGTGTCGTATTCTGTTCCCTTGAATGTTTCAACCATAACTTCTGTAGCCGGCTGGCTTGTACCCATTGAAAATGGTGACATAGCTGTGTCGATAACGTCAACACCTGCTTCAACAGCTTTTAAGTATGTCATTGAAGCCACACCTGATGTGTAATGTGTATGAAGCTGGATAGGAAGATCTGTTGATTCCTTAAGTGCCTGTACAAGTTCTGTTGCCTTGTATGGTACTAAAAGTCCTGCCATATCCTTGATACAGATTGAGTTAGCACCCATATCCTCAATTCTCTTAGCCATATCTTTCCAATAATCAAGAGTGTATGCATCACCAAGTGTATAAGAAAGTGCTATCTGCGCATGTCCCTTTTCCTTGTTTGCTGCCTTTACTGCTGTTTCAAGGTTACGTAAATCGTTGAAACAGTCAAAAATTCTGATAATATCAATACCATTAGCTATTGATTTCTGAACGAAATATTCAACTACATCATCTGCATAGTGATTATATCCAAGGATATTCTGTCCTCTGAATAACATCTGTAATTTTGTATTTTTGAAACCTTCTCTAAGCTTTCTAAGTCTTTCCCATGGATCTTCTTTAAGGAATCTGAGTGAAGCATCAAATGTTGCTCCTCCCCAGCACTCTACTGAATGATATCCAACTTTATCCATTTTATCAACGATAGGAAGCATCTGTTCAGTTGTCATTCTTGTTGCAATGAGCGACTGATGAGCATCACGTAAAACAGTTTCTGTTATTTTTATTGGTTTCTTTGTTATTTCTGCCATCGTCTATACCTCCATTATTTTTTATAAGAAAATTGCCATAAATGTACCTGCTGCAACAGCTGTACCGATAACACCTGCAACATTAGGTCCCATAGCATGCATCAAAAGGAAGTTACCCGGATCTGCTTCAGCACCAACCTTCTGTGATACTCTGGCTGCCATTGGAACTGCTGATACACCAGCCGAACCAATAAGAGGATTGATTTTTCCTCCTGATAATTTAGACATAATCTTACCGATGATTACACCTGATGCTGTACCGAATGCAAATGCGATTAATCCTAATACAACAATTTTGATTGTATCAAGGTTAAGGAATGCTTCAGCACTTGTTGTAGCACCAACACTAGTACCCAGTAAGATAACTACGATGTACATAAGTGCATTTGATGCTGTTTCAGTAAGCTGCTTAACAACTCCTGATTCTCTAAATAAGTTACCTAACATAAGCATACCAACAAGTGGTGCTGTTGTAGGAAGAATCATAACTACTACAATTGTAACTATGATTGGGAAAAGAATCTTTTCAAGCTTTGAAACAGGTCTTAACTGTTCCATCTTAATTTTTCTTTCTTTTTCTGTTGTAAGTAATTTCATAATTGGTGGCTGGATAATTGGAACAAGTGACATATATGAGTACGCTGCTACTGCAATTGGTCCCATAAGTGCTGTCTGTCCAAGTTTTCCGGCAAGGAATATTGATGTAGGTCCATCAGCACCACCGATAATCGAAATGGCTGCTGCCGCCTTATCATTGAATCCCATAAAGATAGCCATAAAGTAAGCTACATAAATACCAAACTGTGCTGCTGCACCTAAAAGGAAACTCTTAGGATTAGCAATAAGTGGTCCAAAGTCTGTCATTGCGCCTACGCCGAGGAAAATAAGTGATGGCAAAATACTCCATTCATCTAACAAATAGAAATAATGGAACAAACCTCCTACACCATTTTCAGAGTCTGCAATTGTAGTCATAATTCCTGGGAACATATTAACTAAAAGCATACCAAAAGCAATAGGTACAAGCAAAAGTGGTTCATATTCTTTTTTGATTGCTAAAAACAGGAAAAAGCATGCTACAACTATCATTATATAGTTTCCTACAGTCAGACTAAAGAAGGCTGACTGATGCACAAGATTTCCAAGTGTTTCTAATACGTAATCCATATCTTTACACCATATGCAAAATAGAAAATTCTGCTGTCCTTTCTCAATATTTTATAGTACTACAATTAGTTAAGTGATGCTAATAAGCTTCCTGCTTCTACTGTAGCGCCTTCTTTTACGTTGATGCTTGCTACTGTTCCATCCTCAGGAGCCTGAATTTCATTTTCCATCTTCATAGCTTCTAAAATAAGAAGAACCTGTCCCTTCTTAACTGCATCTCCTGCATTTGCCTTAACAGCCAAAATCTTACCAGGCATTGGAGCCTTAATCTTTACACTTCCTTCTGCACCTGTAGCAACTGAAGCTGCTGCTTTTGGAGCCGCCTTTGGAGCTGCTGCCGGTCTGCTGGCTGCTGCTACACCTGTAGAACCTGTTTCTTCTACTGTTACATCATATACGTTTCCGTTTACTGTAATTGTATAATTTTTCATTATTATTCACCATGCTATCACTTTACGTGATAAATTAGCATTCCTTTCTTTTTTAGTCTTTCTTATTTTTTAATAATTACGCCACTTATTTGTGCTTCTTCTGTTTATTGATCTAACCACAAATCCATCACTGCCTGTTCCCTCATAAGCTGCTATCGCCGCTGAAATAACAGCAACAAGTTCTAGATCATCTGCAAGATTCTGCTCATTTTCTTTTTCAGCAATCTGAGCGATTGTATTGTCAACAGCGTTGTTAATTTCAGTTTTGTTATCTGCTTTCTTTTCAAAAGCCGCCTGAATTTTAGGAATAAATCTAAAGAGCGAAATAATAAATGCTATTAAAATAAGTACTACAAATACCGTAAAAAGTCCGAGCACTGTATTTAGTGATGCATTAAGCATTCTCTTTCCAAAACTGCCGTCGCTTCCGTTAATCAGCTCAAAGCTTACTCCTGTCATCGTTGCCTGATCAAATACACTTTTATATGTTACTGTCATCTTTGAATCTGCATCCTTGAATTTACCTGTAACATATACATATACTTTATCGCCATCTTCTTCAACTTCTACATTATCAACTTTTTTAAATTCTCCAAGATTATCTTTAATTGCATCAAAAGATTCAACACCTTTTTGTATTGCAACGGGATAACTGTTTGAAAGAATGTATTCAATATCGTTGTCTGTCAAGCCAACAATGTCATTAAAATATGATTCTGCCTCTTCTTTAATTGTACCTGAATCATATGCAAATTCTGCTTCTTTCGCAAATGCTAAAGTTGAACAATTTAATACAAGAACGAAGGCAATTAGTAAAAAACTTTTAATTTTCTTCATAATTGTTCCTCCATTTTCTAAACCGCACCATGCTTCTTTGCCGGACGATCCTCTCTCTTTGTATATAACATCTCAAATGCACCGATTACGTATTTCCTTGTATCAGCTGGTGCGATGATTGTATCTACATATCCTCTTCTGGCTGCTGATTCAACGCTTGACTGGAGTGCTTCGTATTCATTTGCTTTTTCATTGATCATTGCAACTGCATTATCAGCCTTAGCAATTTCATCAGCATAAATAATCTTAGCTGCTGCTGTTGCATCCATCATACCGATTTTAGCATCTTCCCAGGCAAATACCATATCTGCTCCAAGTGCCTTGCTATTCATAATAGTATATGGAGTTCCCATAGCTTCTTTAATCACAACATTTACCTTAGGTACTGTTGCATCTGCAAATGCATAAGTCAACTTAGCTGCTGCTTTCATAAGCTTCTTTTCACCGCATTTGCATGCCTTGAAACCATTTACATTTGTCAATGTCAATACAGGAATCTCAAATGCATCACAGAACTTAACAAAATCTGCTGCTTTTTCACAAGCTGAAGGTGTTAATTTTGCTTCAAACTCTTCTACTAATTCCATCTCATCATTATATACCTGTGTACGGTTTGCAACTGCACCTACTGTCAATCCGTTAAGCTTAAGGAATCCTGTTACCATATTCTTAGCAAAACCCTCCTTAGTCTGAACAAAGATTCCAGCATCTGCTATCTGTGAAAGAGCAATTGCAGTATCTCCAACGCAGTTTGCAAGGTCTGCACATACTCTGTTGATATCGTCTTCACAATCAGCCTCTGCAATATCTTCATTGTTAGCCGGTAAAATTGTAACGATATCTCTGATTCTATTTATTACGCCTGCCTCATCCGCGATATAATCTGCATTACCAGCCTCGTACTGGAACTTAGCTGATGATGTATCACATTTGTCAGCGCTATTTCCCTCAATTGTATTTGGTGAGTTGATGAACAACTTACCATTGTTCTCTTCTACAAGTGTATAATCAGAAAGACCTGACATAACACCTAAACCACCACCACAGTTACCAAACACTGCTGTAATCTGTGGAATCACTCCTGAAGCAAGAGCCTGCTTCATATAAACTTCACCGAATGCATTTAATGCATCTGTCGCTTCCTGTAATCTAAGACCTGCACAGTCAATAAGACCTACCACAGGAGCACCCATCTTCATTGCTAAATCATATAATCTAACAATCTTCTTAGCATGCATTTCACCGATTGATCCACCCATAACAGATGCATCCTGGCTGTATACGTATACTAAGTTTCCATTGATAACGCCGTAACCTGTAACAACGCCATCAGCAGGAGTTTCCTCTTTTGTTAAATTGAAATCTGTACTTCTTGCAGAAACAAGTGCGCCAATTTCAACAAAACTGTTATCATCAAGTAACGCTTCTATACGCTTGCTTGCTGATGTATTTGCTGTATTACTCATCATTCAGCCCTCCATTTTCTAATAAAATATCCAAATCTCTGCCGATTATAATTATATGTTTAGAAAGGCAAAATAGCAAGCACTTTTTGTAAACATTTGCGGTAATCTATCACTTCTATTTTTTCATCAGTAAGTAAAGGCACACTGTCAATTATCGTGTCTCCTATTCTGTATATTGCAAATCCAACACATTCTCCTTTTTTAATAGGTGCTTTTATCCTCTTTTCTATATCATATTTCACTGTTATCTTTTCGTTTTTCTTTTTTATAATATATCCCTCAAGCTTTTTTCCATAGCATAAATCAATATGTTTCTTAACTCCATTTTCAACATCTATGTCCTGCAACACATCTTCATCCATATCATAATTTTCCAAACTATATCTCTCATAAGTTTTATCACAGTAATCTAACATCTTCTTCGCGTCACTCCATTTATAGTTTTTATTAGGCGGCCAACCGCTTGCAAGTATTGAAAATACAAATTTTTTATTATCTATATTTGCAGCCCCGACATAGCAATATCCCGCTTTCGATGTGAATCCGGTCTTTCCTGATATCATTCCATTATACGAAAATAGGAACGAATTTTTGTTATTAACAACATAACTTTTAGTATTATCTACATCCGAAAAAGAATGACTTTTAGTTCTTGTAATTTCAAGAAACTGCTTATTATCTATACAATATTTCATAATAAGCGCCAAATCATATGCAGTTGTACTGTGCATTCCATTCTCATCCATTCTGTCTAATCCATTAGGAGTAATAAAATATGTATTCTTACAACCAATATCTCTTGCTTTTTCATTAAGCAGCTTAGCAAAGCTTTCTGTATCACCGGCAACCCCCTCTGCGACTACAACAGAAACATCATTGTCCGATTCCAGCATCATTGCGTATAACATGTCACGCATATAATACCTCTGTCCTTTTTTTACACCAAGTTTGACATCCGGCATAGAGCTTGCATAATCAGATACAGTTAAAACATCATCCATTTTTGAATTCTCCAGTGCAACAATGCAGGTAAGAATTTTTGTCGTACTGGCATTAGCTAATACTTCATCATAATTTTTTCCGTATAAAACTCTTCCATTTTCTCCATCAATAACAACCGATGCTCTTGCATAAATATCATTGACACTGATACCTGATGTTATTGCCGCAAAAAACAATACAATTATTTTTATCATATTTTCTCATTATACGTTTTTTTAATATATATGCATCAGAGTACAAAAAAATAGCTACAGGACATTTGTCCCGTAGCTATTAAATAAACTTTATCAGATTATTCCTTAACAGCTGCACCACCAAGTGATGTTACCATCATATTCTGTGAAAGTGCGAAGAATATAATGAAAGGAATTGCTACTAATAAAGCACCTGCAGCGAAGTTTGTGAACTCAGCATTCTTACCATCAATGAATGAGAAAAGTCCCATAGCAAGTGTAAACTTCTCCGCTGAACGAAGTACATACTTAGGCATAATGTAGTCCATCCATGGACCTGTGAAAGTTGTAATAGCCAGGAAAATAACGATAGGTTTTGCAATCGGCATTACAATTCTTGCAAAAATCGTAAAGTGACTTGCACCATCAATTCTGGCAGCCTCATCAAGGCTTCGTGGAATTGTATCCAGATAACTCTTTACAAGCCATGTATTATAAGGAATATTACCTGCTACATATACAAGTACCAAGCCCCAAAGAGTATCAATGCCACCAACTTTCTGAAGTATTACATATATAGCAACCATTCCGATGAATGATGGGAAAATCTGTAATACAAGCATTGATAACATTAATGATTTCTTCATCGTAAATCTAAACCTAGAGAATGTGTATGCACCAAGTGATGCTATAATTACTGTACTCAAAGATGAGAAGAAAGCAATAATAATAGTATTAGTATACCATGTTGGATAGTCAGTGCTATTAAAAATATAAGTAAAATGTTCAAATGTTATACCGTTTGTAAACGGAATAATATTCATCTGCGCCAACGATGTTCCTTTAGAGAACGCACCACTTAATACGAATAAAAGTGGGTATAAAATTATTACAGATAAAAGAGCGAGAAAAATATACACTATAACATTTACAACTGTATTTTTTGTAGTTTTCGATTTCATTATACCTCTCCCTCCTTAAATGATTTTGTATTAACAAAGTTAAATATTGCAAACGGAGCAAGCACAACGAATACGAGTATAGCAAGAACCGCACCATAGTTGTATCTCATCTGGTCAACAGTCAACTTATAAATCCACGTTACAAGGATATCGGTACCACCGGCAAACGTCGTGTTCGTATCCGAAACTACAGGTCCACCACCTGTCAAGAAGTATACCATACCAAAGTTGTTGATATTGAATGTAAATGACATAATCATAAGTGGTAATGTCTGATAAATAACAAGTGGTAATGTAATCTTCCAGAATATCTGAACCTTGTTTGCTCCATCAATCTGGGCAGCTTCAAACACATCTGCTGATATAGCTGTCATTGTACCCATAATAAGCAACATAAAATATGGGAAACCAGCCCACAAGTTAATTATCAAACAAACTGCTTTGGCAAGACCAGGATCTGTAAGCCAGTCCTGTGCCGGAATACTAAGTTTTTCTAAAGTCTTGTTGATTGTACCAAACTGACCATTCAACATACTCTTCCATACAAGTGTACTTACTACTGCCGGTACAGCGTATGGTAAGATAAAGATAACTCTGAAAACAGGTTTTAATTTGATATCTGTCTCATTGAGGATTACAGCAATAAGCATTCCAGCAAAATATGATGTAAATGTTGCCATAGTACCCCATACAAGTGTCCAGTCAGCAACTCGTCCAAATGCTTTTGTCCAAACAGCATCACCACCAAACATATCCTTAAAGTTCTGAAGTCCTACCCAGTTAATAGGATTCTTTGGTGGATAATGATATGGTAATGAGAAATCCGTAAATGCAACACATGCCGAAAAAGCAAGTGGAACAACTACGAAGAACACAATAAGGATAACTGTTGGTGCAAGACCGAATATAGGGAATGACTTTCCACCCATATCTCTAAGTGCATCCATGTTAGCCTTAAGCTTACCATCAAATGTAAAGTTTCTGTATTCTGCAAGTGCATCCTTTACAGATATATAATATGCACATGCAAAAATACCAATTACAGCAAGTGTCATAACACCTTCAATAAGCATAAACTGCTCATTCGCTCTGGCTGCACCCAACTCTTCACGAATCTTACCAAGTTTTATCAACTCATTAAGTTTTGTAAAAATTGTTGGCAGATTAATCAAAAATATAACTTCAATCAACGCAAATATGGCACCCTTAATCTGTTGCTTTAAATAAATAATATGTCCAAGTCCCATAAACGCAAGCGAAGCTATAAGAACATTTTTTCTAGAAGAACCATCTGTATTTAACGATGTTCCCATAAACTCACCTAACTTTCATAAATAATAACAATATATATGGTGTAGGGCATCGCCATACACCATATATCATAACAAATTTCAATTAATTTTCAGCCGTAAATCCTATAAATAATTCTTCAGCTTCTGAGATTAACTTAGCAGGATCATCTCCATTCCAGATACTCTGGTATAATGTATTGTAACATGTCCAGTACATATTAATCTGTGGAATTGAAGGCATAGCAAATGAATAATTATCAAGCTGTTCAATAAATACCTTCATAACTTCATCATCGATGTTTACATCATTTCTGCATGGAATTGAACTAGTAATTTCCAAACGTTTCTGTTGCATCTCTTTACACATTAAGAACTCACCAAACGCTGCTGCTTCCTTTGGATATTCAGAATAATATGATACATACATAGTTCTGATACCAGCAAAGTTAGATGCCGGCTTATCCTCTCCCGGTAACTTAGGAAGAGTAGCTGCAGCAAGGTTATCTCCAAGTGCTTTTTCGTATGCACCAATCTTCCAAGAACCATCAATAACCATAGCACATTCACCATTTTCAAAAGCTGAAACTATTGTTGCCTGATCAAGGTCACCTGATTTAACATCAAGAATTCTTTTTCTTAATGACTGATAATACTTAGCATTTTTAATTGATGTTTCATTGTTAAATCCAATACCCTTTGAAAAATCGTCGTGATTCTCACCAAACATATTAACTGTAGAGCCTGTTAACCAGAAAATGTTGTGGTATGTATTACCAGCTTCCCACATAAGAGCATATTTACCCTTATGAGCAGCATTCCATTCTTCACAAGCTTTTACTAAATCTTCCCAATTATCAGGAATTGATTCAATTAATGACTTGTTATATAAGATTGTATATGTCTCACGGGCTACTGGGAATCCCCATACCTTGTTATCATAAGTAACACCATTCACACAAATCTCTTCTGTGTTATCCTTCACAGCCTGTACATAAGATGCATCAACATCATCCAAAGGCTGTATACTACCTGCTGCAGCCATTGTACCTAAATTGTCATTAGCTGCTGCAAACAAGTCTGGTCCTAAACCTGAAGGTCCATCTGCCGCAATCTTATCCTTAGCGTCTGTTGATTCCACCTTATCAAATTTAATAGTAATGTTTGGATAAATTTTCTGGAAATCCTGTGCTGCCTGCTTAATAAATTCATCAGGTCCATTAGCTGATTCCCAAACTGTTAATGTGATATCCTCTGTTGTAAGATCTGTTCTCTTAGCATAAGATTCATATCCATCAACTACTCCTCCTGTTGCCGCCTGTCCGTTTCCTGCTGTTGTTGTCTCACCGCTCTTTGTTGTTGTCTCAACATTTGAGCTGCTAGAAGAACAACCAGCGAGCATTGTAGCTGCCATAGAAGCTGCTAATGCCATTGCCATGATTTTTCTTTTCATAAATCCCATACCTTTCTGAGCTTTTAGCTCTATAAAATTTTGTGTTCCGTAATCCGCAGATTTTTCGTCCATAAATAATGTCTGTGGATTATCATGAACTGTCTCTACACGAAACCTCTACCCAAAATTGGGAATTTTCACCAAACATAATAATGTAAGAACAGATTTCTGTGCTATTTTTATGCATAGTTATCGTACTTCCCAATAAAGGTTAATCGTAGTATAGCATTTTCGCATATAACTGTCAATATTTTTCCGAAAAAATAAAGGTGATTTTTGTGCATATTGCATAAAAATCACCTTTGGTGTTTTTTCACTATATATTTAGCTTTAATTGAACTTCTTCTTCTGCTTCCTGTTTAAAATCTTCCATCTTCTCTACGTTAAGCGACGGAAGGTCATCAATTGAGGCTACACCGAACTGTCTCAAAAACTCCTCAGTCGTTCCAAACAAAAGTGGACGTCCCGGTGCATCAAGTCTTCCAACATCAGTAATAAGATTATACTCACTAAGCTTGCTTATGGCATGATCGCATTTTACTCCTCTGATTTTCTCGATTTCAGTTCTCGTAATAGGCTGTTTGTATGCAATTATTGACAAAGTCTCCAACAGCACATCTGTAAGTATGTGTCTTTTGGGAACCTTCGCGATTTTCACGAGATAGTCATACATCTCCGGTTTTGTACACATCTGATAGGAATCTTCAAGTTCAATAATTCTAATTCCTCTGTCTTCTGATTCATATCTGTCCATCAAATTATGTATCACTTTAATAACTGTTTGTTTATCATGCTCAACAGCAGCCGCAATTCTGTTCACCTCTACTGACTCTCCCATAGTAAACAGTATGGCTTCTATAACAGCTTCTAGTCTCTTCTGTTCCATAATTGTACCTTTCTAACCCTGAACCGCCACATTCTCCTGTGGATTATATATCATAATTATGTCGTCAAATATTTTTTCCTGAATAATCTTTATCTTGCCAACCTTCATAAGTTCTAAAACAGCAAGAAAAGTTGCTATTATATGAACCTTACTTCTATTATTCATCAAGGTCTGCCTAAAGCTTAATGTGCCATTCTTCATCACTTCTTCTTCGACATAAAGCATCTTTTCTTCCATGCTCACTTCTTCTCTTTCAATAGTGCTAAACTTACTTCTTATTGGGTCAATTTTATCAGCCTGTCGCTTCATCACATCTTTGAAAATATCGTTAAGCTTTGAAAGAGTTAATCCGGCAAGAAGTTCATCTAAATCAACAGGAGGTTCGTAAGCCTTCACCTCATCAGGTATCGTCGGCACTTTACAAACACTTCTCCCTGCATCCTGATGCCTGTCCCTAAGTTCATATGACATATACTTATACATCTTATACTCAAGTAACTTCTGTACAAGTTCACTTCTTGGATCTTCCTCCTCTTCCTCAGTTTCATCTTTTGGAAGAAGCATCTTTGATTTAATATCAAGAAGCGTAGCTGCCATCACCAAAAACTCACTGACAATATCAAGGTCCTGCTTATCCATAGCAGCAACATACTCCATATACTGATCAGTAATTTCAACAATCGGAATATCATATATATTTACTTTGTTCTTATCAATCAAATGCAACAGCAAATCAAGAGGTCCCTCGAATGCCGTCAATTTGAACTCCAGACTCATAATATTTCATCCTTTATCATTTACTAACCGCTATATTTTACATAATTATGCCAAGTTTTGCAACTTTATTTTTATTATTTCAGGCTTATTATTAATTCTAAAACCCGGAAAATGATTTCCCAGTCCCCTTGAAACAATTATTGTTTTTCCGTTTTTTCTATAAATTCCGCCATCATATTCAGGAAAAAAATCAACCTGCGTAGACATCACACCACCTATAAACGGAAGCCTTAACATACACCCATGAAAATGACCCGATACAATCATATCAGCTTTTGTTTTCATATAGGTATCCATATATCTCGGATTGTGCGTCACCAGAACATTATATTTATTTTCATCCATATTGCCAGTTACACAACATATGTCCTCATACAATAACGGTTTGTTATACCTTTTTTTGTAGTAGATTTTAGGAATCTGTAAACCTGTTATACATATTTTTCCATCATCAAATGAACTGTTGTCCAAAAAATGTACACCACATTTTTTTAGTGCAATATAATATCCCTCATATTTTTGTCTGCATGCCTTCGTACCCTCACGCATTCTCTGCTCGTGATTACCCTCCACATAATATACATTGAATACTAAAGACAATTCTTCCATAAATTCAATCGTCTTATTCCAGTCACTTTTTAAATCGCCATTAATAATATCTCCGGCAATTATTACATCCTTCACATTCGTTTTTTTTATTTGCTCCAATAAAAGATTTGAATTTTTTTTATAAAAGCAGCCATGTAAATCAGAAATAACAATGTACTCTTTGGGTATTTTAATCTTTGTACTTTCAATAACATATTCATTGATTTCTATTTGTCTTTTTTCATATTCATTCATTATTGTAAAAACAATCGCCACAATTATAAAAACAAATAAAATAATCATCGTAATTTCACTTTCTCCTTACTCGATAACCGGTCTTATATCATTACCATAATAGAGGCACTCTTTAGTTTCGCTTAGCGTTACTCCGTCATCAGCAATCTGCGCCACCACAAAAGAGTCAAGACTTTCTATATCTTCATAGTCAATCATAAGATGTTCCTTATCAATAAACTCTGTATCGTATTTTTCTCCATTTACCAGCACTTTACTGTACGTAGTAAAATTCTCACCTTCGATAACAACCTTAGCAACTTCATCGTCCTTTTTAACATATACCTTCTTTATGCTTATGGGATATGTTCCCATCTGAATCTCTGTAGGAGCAAATGGATTAACACCGTCATAAACTGTCATATCGCCATACAAAATATCATATTCCAGATTTTGAAGCATCAAAAGATATTCTTCATCCTTTGAAAACTTCTGATGCAGACTGTTTATAACGCCTGTTTTTATACCAAGCTGTCCCATAACCTTTGACGCAAGCTGATACGCCTGAATATTCTCATTTTGCTTTTTCATTCCAAAATTATTCCAGATTATATATTCTGTCTGATATACACTGCCATTAATCAGCTCGTCTTCTCCAATTCCAAGTCCCGGCAGATGATCTCCATACATTACAAGCACTACTTCTTCTCCAAAGCCAGACAATTCCTCAGTAAGTTCCTTAATAAAATCATCCATTTCACTTATCTGGCTAATATAATATTCATATGCATTTTTTCTTCCCGTATCTTCTATTCCTTTCAGAGTTATCGCAGGTTCACTCTCCGGTTCAGTCGTAGGATAACTGCCATGCCCTTGAACCGATATCGTATATATATAATCCTTTTCTTTGGATTCCATAAGAACCTTCATTATCTCTTTCGTAAGACATTTATCCTTCGCCCATCCAATTTCAGTTGTCTCAAACTCATCCATATACTCAATCGATGTAAACGTATCGAAGCCCAGATTAGAAAAAACTAGATTTCTCGAATAAAATGTACCTTCATTATTGTGTATTGCATGCGTTTTATAGCCATATTTCTTAAGATCGTAACAAATACTCTCGCAGGTATTATTCTGCAAAACTGTTCGATAAGGAAATTCACCCGGTCCAAAATCATCAAGATTCATTCCTGTTATTATTTCAAATTCTGTATTAGATGTGCCATATCCAACATTGTATACATTAAGATATCCTGAGGTATATTCTTTTTTCAGCTTGTTAAATGTTGGAATTGGATCTTTTGAAAGAGTTATATCCTTCATTTGGTTTATATCAAAAAATGACTCTAACTGCAAAAATATAATATTTGGTGTCCGAACTTTTTCTTCACCCTTTCCACCTATTTCATCCAATATCTTCTCGATTGTTTTTTCAGAATAATTCGATGGTTTCTTCACTCCTGTATTCACCAGGCTATTTACAAAGCAATACACAAATCCGTACTTATTGTACGCATTTGTAAGATTTGAAAACCTGTGTGATATAAAGTTAAGTTCTAATGATATATTAATTGTTCCAGCCATTAATATTGCTACCACTCCAATCACAATACCACTTTTCACATAACTGATTACTCCTTTGTATTTTGGCGACTTAAAAAAAATCGCAACCAGCAATACTAAAACTGCAACTATTGCCACGCCAATAAATACTATTCCTGTAATACTAAAATACTTATCTACAGTTTCAATAGCCGAGTCTATAAGCCTTAAATCCGAAGCATTAAATGGCGTTACTCTTACATTCAATAAAACACAATTTGCTATACCAAGACCTATCCAAACCGCACTGATAAAGGCATACGTAAACACTCTTCTCCTTACAAGAAAAACAACGCCTAAAGTAGTCATTATTATAAGCATTCCGCACAAAAAAGAAACCGGGCGGGTGACTAAAAACTTAACACCACCTATAATAGAGCTTCTGCTGAGTATTTCAACAACAAGCTCAAGAATAAAGGATACAGATATCAGCCTCAAAAGTTCCGCTTTGTATCCTTCTCTAAAAAAAATATCCACAATATTGATCTTTTTGATTTTTTCCATCACTATATATCCTCGATGGTAGTAACACTTTGAATCATTTTGTTTGCTTCGATTTTATCACTCGAAATAGAAAATGCTTCTGTTACCATTCTTTCTGCTATATTTATTTTTTCATCACTATTTCCATAAATCTTTGCAACAATATCCCCTTTAGAAACCTTCTCGCCAACCTTCTTAACAATTTCTACTCCAACACTTAAGTCGAGAACACTTTCCTTTGTCTCACGTCCTCCACCAAGAATCATTGAGGACTTTCCTATATTCTCACATTTTATCCTGTTAATGAATCCGTCACAGGAAGCATATATTTCCCTGGTAACTCTGCTCTTTTCAAACAAATCACAATTATCCACATAGGAAATATCGCCACCCTGTGCTGCTACGAACTCCTTTAATTTGTTAAATGCCTGTCCTGATTCTACCACCTTTAACAAAAGCTTTTTTCCCTCTTCTTTGGTGTCTGCTCTGCCACCCAGTAAAAGCATATAGCTGCCAAGCTCATAACAAAGCTCCATAACATCTTTTGGACCTTTTCCCAGAAGGCAATTAACCGCCTCAATTACCTCTAAATTATTTCCAACCATACACCCAAGAGGTTCATCCATATTGGTTACTAAAGCAACCGTTTTCTTTCCCGCTCCTTCACCTATCTTTACCATTGTCTTTGCAAGAGTCTTTGCAGATTCCAAATCTTTCATAAAAGCTCCATCACCCACTTTGACATCCAGCACAATAGAATCCGCGCCGGAAGCAAGCTTTTTGCTCATAATACTGCTTGCAATAAGAGGAATACAACTGACTGTTGCCGTAACATCTCTGAGCGCATATATCTTCTTATCTGCCGGTGCCAGATTCTTAGTCTGTCCCACCAGCGATATTCCAATATCATTAACCTGTTTTATAAAATCCTCTGTAGGAATAGTTGTGTTAAATCCCGGAATACTTTCAAGCTTATCAATAGTTCCACCTGTATGTCCAAGACCTCTTCCTGACATCTTCGCAACCGGCACACCACACGCAGCCACCATCGGTCCAAGAACTAACGATACCTTATCCCCCACACCACCGGTACTGTGCTTATCCACTTTGACTCCTCTTATCGCAGATAAATCAAGCTTATCACCGCTATCTCTCATCGCCATGGTAAGTGTTAGCACCTCCGCATCCGTCATTCCTCTCAAGTAAACAGCCATCAAAAATGCCGACATCTGGTAATCCTTTATTGTATCAAGAGTAAAGCCATTCACAACAAACCTTATCTCTTCATCAGACAATTCCATGCCATCTCTTTTTTTCTCAATAACATCATACATTCTCATTGCCATGTACCATTCCTCCTCTGTCAACTAGCGGATTTCATTCAAAAAACTCTCTCCAATTTCAAGCTTTTTAGTTCCAAACAATTCCGTTATGGTAGCACCTATATCTGCAAATGTACTTCTCTCACCTATAGACACATTCTTTTTAAGCTTTTTGCCGTACACCAGAATAGGTATATACTCTCTTGTATGGTCCGTTCCCTTTGTTGTTGGATCACACCCATGGTCTGCATTTATTATCAAAATATCATCTTCTCTCATAGCATCCATAATCTCTGGTAGTCTTGTGTCAAATTCCTCAAGCCCCTTCTTGTATCCAACATAATCATTTCTATGTCCCCATTTAGAATCAAACTCAACAAGATTCGTAAAGATAACACCATTAAAATCCTTTGACATATATTCAATTGTTTTATCAACACCATCCATATTATCTTTGGTGTGAACCGCCTCAGTTATACCTACGCCGGCAAAAATATCCTCAATCTTACCAACAGCAATCACATCAAATCCTGCATTCTTCAGATTCGACAACAGATTATTCTCTGAAGGTTTGAGTGAAAAATCTCTTCTGTTAGCAGTTCTTTCGTATCCATTCTCGCCGTTAACAAATGGTCTTGCAATAACTCTCGCCACTGCATGCTCACCTATCAAAATCTCTCTGGCTATTCTGCACATTCTATACAATTCTTCCGGTGAATATACCTCTTCATGACACGCAATCTGAAAAACACTGTCCGCCGAGGTATATATAATCGGTTTCTTTGTTCTTATATGTTCATCACCAAGTTCTTTTATTATCTCAGTTCCGGATGCAACCTTATTCCCAAGTACACCGTTAACTCCTGTTTTTTCACAGAACTCTTCTATAACTTCCTTAGGAAATCCTGAAGGATATGTGGCAAAAGGTTCTCTTGAATATATTCCTGTCATTTCCCAATGTCCAACTGTTGTATCTTTTCCTCTGGAAATCTCCCTTGATTTGCCAAAGCATCCTTTAATCTCTTCGCACCTGTCAATACCAATCATCCCCGGTATGTTTGCAAGTCCAAGTTTTCTCATATTGGGTACGTCAAGCCCTCCATTCTTTATCGCCACGTGCCCAATTGTATGTGTACCAACATCATCAAAATCGCCTGCATCAGGAAGTTCTCCCATCCCTGCGCTATCAAGTATTATCCATATTACTCTTCCATTATTCATATTCATCCTCATTTCCGAGCGATTTGTCGCGAAGCGTCGAAGAGCTATTTGCCTTCGCTCAGAAACAAATAGCTGTATATTTATAATTTTACCACAATATTCATCAAAAAAATACTTATATTTCTCTAAAAATATTGATTACTATAAGTTATTATTATATAATCTTTGATAGCTAAAACAAAAAATAGAGAGGTAATTATGAGTATTGAATTTTTAAGAACACTTCCTACACCGGAAGAGATAAAAGAACAGTTTCCGTTACCGGAAAATCTTATCAAATTAAAAGCAGAAAGAGATTCTGAAATCAAAAAAGTATTCACAGGTGAATCTGACAAGTTCATCATGGTAATAGGTCCTTGTTCTGCTGATAACGAAGATGCAGTTTGCGACTATGTATCCAGACTCGTAAAAGTTCAGGAAAAGATTTCTGACAAAGTTATCATCATTCCACGAATCTACACCAACAAACCACGTACTACAGGTGAAGGCTACAAGGGTATGCTTCACCAGCCTGATCCGGAGAAAAAGCCTGACTTATTAGCAGGTCTTACTTCCATCAGAAAAATGCATATTAGAGTTATGAACGAAACAGGCTTAACAGCTGCAGACGAAATGCTCTATCCGGAGAACTACCAGTATTTTTCAGATATCTTATCTTACGTAGCTGTAGGTGCACGTTCAGTGGAAGACCAGCAGCACAGACTTACAGTAAGCGGAATGGACATTCCTGCAGGTATGAAAAATCCTACAAGTGGTGACTTGTCTGTTATGATGAATTCTGTTATCGCTGCACAGGGTAAACATACTTTCATTTACAGAGGTTATGAGGTTAAGACTTCAGGCAATCCGCTTACACACACAATTCTTCGTGGTGCAGTTAATAAGCATGGTCAGTGTATTCCAAATTACCACTACGAAGATTTAATCAGATTGTATGATATGTATCAGGATAAGAGCTCACTTGCCAATCCTGCTGTTATTGTTGATGCAAATCATTCTAATTCAGCAAAACAGTATATCGAACAGATACGAATTTCAAAAGAAATTCTTCACAGCCGTCGTCATTCTAGTGATATTAAAGGCTTTGTTAAAGGACTTATGATTGAGAGCTACATAGAAGACGGCAACCAGAAGGTGGGAGAAGGTATTTACGGTAAATCAATTACCGATCCTTGTCTTGGCTGGGCAAAAACTGAACAGTTATTATATGACATTGCAGATTTACTCTAAAGCTTACAACCAAAAAGCTACGGTCCTAAGACCGTAGCTTTTTACATCATTTTTCTTCTATAGGAATCAATCATATCTTTAGTTCCAACACCCATATATTTTTTTGATATTCCAAAATCTTTATAACCCATAACCATTTGTACGGCGCGAATATCAATACCATTCTCAACAAGTTTTACACCAAAAAAATATCGGAGTGCATTAGGTGTTATTTCTTCTTTTATTCCGGCTTTTTTTGAATATTCTTTAATCATCTTCCAAAATCCTTGTCTGCTCATCTGGCTTCCCAACATATTAACAAACACATAATCCGTTTCTATTTCTGATTTTTTCACCAGATTACCTCTTGTATTTTTAAAATACATATCCAATGCATTCTTTGCTTCCTCACCAAAAGGAATAATCCTCTCTTTCTTCGCACCTACACATCTGATATATGACATATCAAGATTCACTTCATCACACTTAAGATTTATTATTTCGCTCACCTTTATACCTGTAGAATACATCAGTTCAAGCATAGCTTTATCGCGGATACCCTTATCACTTTCCGTATCAGGTGCATTCACCAGTTTTCTGACACTTGCTTCACTGAGCACCTTCGGCACTTTCTTTTCAACTATCGCCCCTCTGATATTCTCTGCAGGGTTTCCGTTTATCTTTCCATTTGCCAATAGATAATTAACAAAACCTCTTATTGCTGCTATATGTCTTGATACTGTAGCCGCCGCTTTTCCTTCTCTCTCCAGATACAACACATATGAATTTATCATTGTAGAAGTTATCTTATCTACAGAAGTTACATTATTCTTCACCATATATTCACAAAAACGTTTTAGATCTCTTCTATAGGATAAAACGGTATTATTTGACGCTTTCTTCACATCCTCGATATACGAGATATACTCATCAATACTATTCTTCATTGTCTTTTCTCCTGTCCCATCCTGGCTACCCTTTATTACACAGTGTATATTATATAGCAATCCCCTAAAAAATCACAGTATCTTCTCAATAAAATTATAAAATCTGTATCCCACAAAAACCTCAATAAATCCACCGAACACCGTTGAAGCAATTAAAAAACATAATGTAGCTATTCTTTTATTTTTTTCCTTTCCCTTAATCACACAACATATGGAAAGTGGTGCAAATACCATACACTGTGGAAAAATTGTTGCAAAATAAATCAAAAATCCAAATATTCCATAGCACTTAAACGCAATGCAAAAATATATGAAATGACAAAATCCCTTGTAGCAAAAATATGAACAGCTATATATTTTTCCAAAATATGTACATGAAATAAAATAAAGCACCATCATCTCTTCTAAGTGACCTAATATTACACTAAAATATAATTTTCTGTTATTATCCGTAAAAAAAGCCAGTCTTCCGGAATAGTATATGTAACATTTTTTCAGATTTGTCTCCGTCACAATATTAATATCATTAAGATAATATATAGCAATAAACATTCCAAATACGAACATCCATATAAAATAATATTTTTTTGCATAAAAAAATACTGCATCCATCCAATCATCCTCCTAATTGAATATATGCAGTATTTATCTGTTTATTCTTTTACATATTTGGCATAATAAGCCATAATAGCTGCTACTGTTTTAGAATCTGTAATTTCTCCGGCATAAATCTTTTTAAGAAGTTCATCAATGCTACATTCCACAACATCTACAAACTCATCTTCATCAAGATTCTGCGCTGTCTTCACAAGATTCTTTGCAACGAAAACATCAATTTTTTCGTCACAAAACGCTACGGTTGTATTAAGACTTATTAAAAACTCTATATCTTCCGACTTATATCCCGTTTCTTCCTCGAGTTCTCTTGTCGCACACACAATCATCTCTTCATCCACCGAATCAAGCTTTCCAGCCGGAATCTCAAGCGTCATCCTCTCAAGAGCATTCCTGTACTGTCTTACAAGAAGAAGATTTCCATTATCGCAAACCGGAACAACAGCTGCTGCACCATTGTGATGAATATAATCCCAATATGCAATATTGCCATTTGAGATTTTCATTTTGTCTTTGTACACCTTAACAAGTGCACCTTCGTATACCAGTTCTCGACCTATTCTTTCAATATTTTCCAAAAATAATCACCAATCCCGAATGTTTTATTTGATATTTGTGCACTTATCATAGCAGGCATCTGTCGCTTTGATAATTGAATTTCTAAATCCGTTTTCTTCAAGAGCAGCCACTCCTGCAATTGTAGTTCCACCCGGCGAACAAACCTGATCTTTTAACACTCCCGGATGCATACCTGTTTCAAGAACCATTTTTGCAGAACCAAGAACAGTCTGTGCTACCATCTTATACGCATCAGCTCTTGGCATTCCATATTTAACTGCGCTGTCTGCCAAAGCTTCAATAAACATATACACATACGCTGGTGAACTTCCGCTGGCACACACCACCGTATTCATTAATTTTTCCGGCAAAACAATATATTTTCCAAATGAATCAAAAATCTTTCCTATAACTTCTCTTTCAGCTATAGTAAACAGCTTTTCATCGTAGCAGATTCCGGACATTCCTTCACCAACTAATGCCGGTGTGTTTGGCATAACCCTGACCACTCTGCTGTCAAATCCTAATGCATCTGTTACTTCCTTGATTGTTATGCCTGGTGCAATAGAAATAATTACATGATCTTTCTCAACAACATTCTGAATATTCTTATACACCTGTGAGTAAAACTGTGGCTTAATAGCAAGAACAATATATTTTGCGCTGTTAGCACATTCTGCATTCGATTCAGCATATGAAATACCTGTCTCGTTAGCAATTTTCTCTGCTCTTTCTCTATTAGCATCCGAAAAGATTATCTCATCTTTATCAAACACTTTAAGAACACCCTGCAACATAGCATATCCCATATTGCCCATTCCAATAAAACCAATCTTAGCCATGATTTGCCTCCATTTCAGAATTAATTACATCTTTTCCAATAATGTCTCAACACTTACAAGTTTTACACAAAGAACAAACAGCTTAGCAGCCTGTTTCATCTCATCCTCTGATGGGAATGAAGGAGCTATTCTAATATTACTATCCTTCGGATCATTCTTATAAGGATATGTAGCACCGGCTCCTGTAAGTGTTACACCGGCTTCCTTACATTTTGCAACGATAGCCTTTGCACAACCTTCCATACTTTCAAAAGAGATAAAGTATCCACCCTTAGGATTTAGCCATGTACCAATTTCAAGTCCTGAAAGTTCTTTCTCAAATATATCTAATACTGCCTCAAATTTTGGTCTAAGTAATTCAGCATGTTTCTTCATATGATTGAGCACACCATTACTGTCTCCAAAATATTTTACGTGTCTTAACTGGTTAACCTTGTCGTATCCAATTGTCTGAATAGTCATTGACTTAAGAATACTTTCTTTGTTAGCAACAGAAGTAGCAATTGCTGAGATTCCGCCACCTGCGAATGTGACCTTTGAAGTAGAACAGAATTCATATACCATATCTTCATTTCCATTCTTCTTACATTCGGATAAAATCTCAAGAAGCTCATCTTTATCATCTTCATACAAATCATGAATACAGTAAGCATTATCCCAGAAAATTCTGAAATCTTTGGCTGCCGGCTTTAATGCAGCAAATCTCTTAACCACCTCGTCTGAATATGTCACACCCTGTGGATTGGAATATTTTGGTACACACCAAATACCCTTTACCGCCTCATCATTATTTACATACTGTTCAACCATATCCATATCAGGACCTTCGCTAGTCATAGGAACAGTAATCATCTCCACTCCAAATAATTCTGTGATGGCAAAATGTCTGTCATATCCAGGTGCAGGACATAAAAATTTAACTTTATCAAGCTTACTCCATGGAGTGCTGCCCAACACACCAAAATTGAAGGAACGCGAAATCATATCATACATAATATTCAAACTCGCATTGCCGCATACAATAACATTTTCAGTTGGAACATTTAATATATCAGCCATAAGCTTCTTAGCTTCAGGAATACCATCTAATATTCCGTAATTTCTAACATCTACTCCACTCTCACAAACCATATCTGATTCACTTGTGATCACATCAAGCATATCCTTTGATAAATCAAGTTGAGTCTTAGACGGTTTACCTCTCGACATATCTAACTTTAAACCTTTTGACTGAGCATCTTTATATTCAGCATCAAGTTTAACCTTTAATTCTTCTAATTCTGTTTTTGTCATTTCTTTATAAGACTTCATTTCGCTTGCCTCCGTATTTTTTTTCCTATGATATTTTAATATAATCAATTTTATTTTGCAATATTTTTTTCAGAAGACTTTTTCATGCATAAAAAGAGGGTTGCAAGCAACCCTCTTTAAATCAATTAAATTATTTAGCGTAATCCGTTACTCTGGATTCACGTATAACATTTACTTTAATTTGTCCCGGATATTCAAGTTCAGATTCAATCTGCTTAGATATATCTCTAGCAAGTAATACCATATCAGCATCGCTTACCTGTTCTGGTACTACCATAATACGAACCTCTCTACCTGCCTGAATTGCAAAAGATTTATCAACACCCTTATAGCTGTTGGTAATATCTTCTAATTGTTTAAGTCTGTTGGTATATGTTTCTAATGTTTCTCTTCTTGCTCCTGGTCTTGCAGCGGATATCGTATCTGCTGCCTGTACAAGACATGCAATAAGTGATTCAGGTTCTACATCTCCATGATGTGCTTCTACTGCATTAATAATAACAGGTGATTCCTTGTACTTTCTACAAAGATCTACACCAATCTGGATATGTGATCCTTCCATATCATGATCAAGTGATTTTCCAATATCATGTAAAAGTCCAGCTCTCTTAGCTGTTCGAACGTCAACACCTACTTCAGCAGCTAAAAGTCCTGCTAAATGTGCAACTTCGATTGAATGCTTTAATGCATTCTGACCATAGCTTGTTCTGAACTTCATTTTACCAAGGAGCTTAACAAGCTCTGGATGAATTCCATGTACACCAACTTCTAATGTAGCAGCCTCGCCTTCCTCTTTCATCATAATTTCAACTTCTTTTTGAGCTTTCTCAACCATCTCTTCGATTCTTGCCGGATGAATACGTCCGTCAACAATCAATTTCTCAAGTGCAATTCTCGCAACTTCACGTCTGATTGGATCAAAGCCTGAAAGAATAACTGCTTCCGGAGTATCGTCAATAATTAAATCAACGCCAGTCATAGTCTCAAGTGTTCTGATATTTCTACCTTCACGTCCGATAATTCTTCCCTTCATCTCATCATTAGGAAGCTGAACTACAGATATTGTAGTCTCAGACACATGGTCAGTAGCACACTTCTGAATAGCTGTAACAACATACTCTTTTGCTTTCTTTCCAGCCTCTTCTTTAGCTCTCACTTCGAGTTCCTTAATCATTTTCGCTGTATCAAGCTTTACTTCATCTTCAACAGTTTTTAACAAAAAGTCTTTTGCTTGTTCGGAGGTCAATCCGGAGATTCTTTCAAGTTCCTGTATACGTTGTTCATTCAGCTTCGCTACTTCTTCTCTTACTTTTTCAAGTTCTTCTTCTCTCTTAACAAGAGCTTCTTCCTTCTTAGTGACGGAATCAGCTTTCTTATCAACAGCTTCCTCTTTTGAAAGAACTCTTCTCTCATAGCGCTGTAATTCTGCTCTGCGTTCTTTTGTCTCTTTTTCAATCTCATTCTTGGTCTTAAGACTTTCTTCTTTTGCTTCTAACATAGCTTCACGCTTTGTTGTCTCAGCAACCCGAATAGCCTCATCGATGATCTGCCTTTTTCTGTCCTCGGCACTTCCTATAGTCTTAGCATCAGTGCTATTCCTATATGAATTGGTACATACAAAAGAAATCAGTGCAGCTACAATAGCTGAAATAACGGCAATTACAATAGCAATGCCTATATTAATCATCTAGCAGGAACACCTCCTTATTTAATTTTCATTGTACGAAATACAACATAACAATTTTATACTATTTTGGTACTTATGTCAAGAAAAGCACGCCTGCTATATTACAAAAGTTTTCGAGGTTGGCTCTGAACAGTTACATACTTTGTAGATAATTCACTATTCAAAGCTGTATTAATGTCATCATAAGAAAACCCTTTTCTAAGGAGCATATTGTATATTTTCTTTCTTGTTTTGTCATCTCCATTTTTGAATTCTTCTATCTTTCCAATATATTTTGTTCTTATTATTCCAACTTCATCTATATTAACATCTGATATCAAATCAGATATCAGGTCTTTAGCAATACCTTTCCTATGAAGACGCATCTTAATATCTTTCCTGCTTCTATATCTCGAACTATTCTCGATAATATTCTTCGTATACCTCTCATCATCTATGTATGAATATTTTTTCAAAAATTCTAAAGTCTCATCGACAATTCTTACAGGGTAATATGACATAGTAAGTTTCCTTCTCATATCACTCTCTGAATAGTCCCTGCTTTGAAGCAGATATAAACTTCTCTCCCTAGCCCGCTTCCTTACGATATCATATAGTTCATCATACAATAAGTCATCAATCTCTTCATCCGGGCAAATACCATTCTTCTTTATCTCACCAAAATACAAAACAAGACATTCATTATTATCAAACAATACTTTTGCCTTTTTCTTATCAATTTTAACAATTTCTAATACTCTCACGTCATCTTCCATTCTTTAATACAAAGGTGCTACACCACCACAGTATAGCACCAGTTTTGCACACTAATCGTCCTTTTCCTGTTCTTCTTCAACCTTAGCCTCTGAGACAACCACGTCTGCTTCCAGTCCGTATTTCTCACGAACTTTCGCTTCTATCTCTGCCATCATCTGAGGATTATTAAGAAGTGTTATCTTCGCATTCTCTCTACCCTGACCAATCTTCTCACCATTGTATGCATACCACGCACCACTTTTATTTACAATATTCTCATTAGCTGCCAAATCAAGGATGTCACCGGCTCTTGATATTCCCTCTCCAAACATAATATCAAATTCTGCTTCTCTAAAAGGTGGAGCAATCTTATTCTTAACTACTTTAACTCTTGTTCTGCTTCCAATTACTTCACCGCTCTGTTTGAGCGTCTCTATCTTACGCACATCCAATCTGATAGACGAATAGAACTTAAGGGCTCTACCACCTGTTGTAGTCTCAGGATTTCCAAACATAACTCCAACCTTCTCACGCAACTGATTGATAAACACAACAATACAGTTCGATTTACTAATAACAGCTGTAAGCTTTCTAAGTGCCTGTGACATAAGTCTCGCCTGTAATCCGACGTGGGAATCACCCATCTCACCATCAATCTCAGCCTTAGGAACAAGCGCAGCAACCGAATCGACAATAATAATGTCTACTGCTCCTGATCTGACCATTGTCTCTGTAATCTCCAGCGCCTGTTCACCAAAGTCCGGTTGTGATATATAGAGATTGTCAATGTCCACTCCTATATGGCTGGCATATACAGGATCAAGTGCATGTTCTGCATCAATAAACCCTGCAATTCCACCTCTCTTCTGAACTTCAGCTATCATATGTAGTGCTACTGTTGTCTTACCACTTGACTCCGGTCCATACACCTCAATAATACGTCCCTTTGGTACACCGCCAAGTCCCAATGCTATATCAAGACTTAACGCACCTGTCGGTACTGTCTCAATATTCATGGAACCGCTCTTATCTCCAAGCTTCATTACAGAGCCTTTTCCATGCTGCTTCTCTATCTGTGAAAGTGCTGCGTCTAATGCTTTTAACTTATCATTCTTATCCATATCCATTCTCCTGTTCGTACTTATGTTCGCGAACACCTGTTCGCTTTTGATATTATAATATACTATCATCTTCACAATGTCAATATAATTTTGGGGCGACATATGTATTTTGCATAAAAAAACAACCTACACTTATGTTAGCATAGGTTGTTATATACTGTCAATATAGTTTTATTTGTATTTATTCAATATCATAAGCCTTAACATATTAAGTGCTCTTTTTGTGGCACTCTCTCTCACATTAGCTCTATTTCCGCTAATATGCAGTTCCCTGACTTTTACATCACCTTCATAATAACATCCTATATAAACCGTTCCAACCTGCGTATCAGCAGTTCCACCTCCCGGTCCTGCAATACCTGTTACTGACAGACATGCATTTGCTCCTGTTTTTTTCGCTCCGCACATTGCCATTTCTTTTGCAGTTTCACCACTTACCACTCCGAATTTATCTATCGTGTCAAGGGATACTCCCACAAGCTCGTTCTTGGCCTTATCCGAATATGTTACAAAGCCTTTTTCAAACACGTTTGACGAACCGGATACATTCACTATTCGGGCCGCAATCATTCCACCTGTACACGACTCCACAGTAGTGAGTTTTATGTTTTTTTCATCCATTAATTTCACTAACGTATCCTCAAGCTCATCATTCTCATCTTCCGTAAAAATATTATTTCCAAAACGTCTGACGAGTTCATCTTCTATAGGCTTTATCATATCAATTGCTTCTTTCTCACTCTTTGCTTTAGCTGTTATTCTAAGATGAACCTCTGCCGTTTTAGCATATGGTGCAACCGTTGGATTTGTCTGTTTTTCGAGTATATCATTAATCAGCTCATCAACCTGACTTTCAGCTATCTCAGCAAGCTTAAGCGTCTTTGATTTAATAACACACTCTGCCCTTGATTTAAGGAATGGCTCTACCTGTTTATTAAAAAGCGGCTTAAGCTCAGAAGGGGGACCCGGAAGCATTATTACGATTTTATTATTCTTCTCAATGATAAGTCCCGGCGCCGTACCATTGCTGTTCTTAAGTACCGTTGCACCTTGCGGAACGTATGCCTGCAGATAATTATTCTCAGGTATATAGTCCCTGTATGGCGAATTCATAAGATATTCTAAAATATCTTTTTTCACATTCTCATCAAACACAAGTGGGCATCCCATAATGTCAGCAACAATTTTCTTTGTTATATCGTCATTCGTAGGACCAAGCCCACCTGTAAGAATCACAATATCCGACCTGTTTAACGCTGTTTTAATTGTATCACCTAACCTGTCAGGATTATCTCCTACCGTAACCTGATAATATACAGATAAACCTAATGCGGCACACTTTTCAGATAAGAATGCCGCATTTGTGTTAACAATATTACCAAGCAGAATCTCAGTCCCGACAGACACTAATTCCACTATCATTATTTGTTCAAGCTCCTTTCACTAAGAACGCTTTTATTCTTTACAAGATAATCAACCAACGAAATTATCGTAAGTGCCAAAGAAGCATATATGAAAATCACCTCAAGCACTACGAACCAATTATATGACCAGTCTAAAATCAACAGAATAATCATAATCATCTGAAATGTAGTCTTGTATTTTCCCCACATACTGGCTGCAATAACGATTCCGTTATCTGCCGCAATTGTTCTAAAACCGCTAATAATAAGTTCTCTGCTTATGATTACAATTACAATCCATGAATACAGTTTATCACCCATAAGACATATAAGTGCAGAACATACTAAAAGCTTGTCCGCAAGCGGATCCATAAATTTTCCAAAATTAGTTACAAGGTTATACTTTCTGGCAATTTTTCCATCTAATAAATCTGTCAGACTCGCTATCACAAAAACTGCTAATGCAATATATTTGTCAGCCATTCCAAAAATACTAACACTCATAAAAAGTACAAATACCGGAATCAAACAAACTCTAAATAAAGTCAATTTATTTGGTAAATTCATCCTCGCACCTCTCTTCTATTTATTATAAAATTTCTCCTGTCAAATCATACTCTAATGCACCGGTAACTTTTACTTTGCAAAAATCTCCGGACATCAATTGTTCATCTGTTGTTATAAAAATATTACCGTCAATTCCCGGCGAATCCATATAAGTTCTTCCAACATACGCATTCTCATCAGGGATTTTTCCTTCTATCATAACAAGTAATTCTTCTCCTATCATATCCTGAGCCTTATCGAATGCAATCTCCTGTTGCAATGTCATTACTTCATCTCTTCTGTCTTCTTTGATATTCTCATCAATTTGATCCTCAAAGCCTGCAGCCGGTGTTCCCTCTTCAGGTGAATAAGTAAACACACCAAGTCTGTCAAATTCCATATCATCAACAAATCTCATAAGCTCTTCGTGATCTTCTTGTGTTTCTCCCGGAAAACCTGTAATCAGTGTGGTTCTTATCTTGATATCAGGTATCTCCTTCCTTAGTTTGCCAATAATATTTCTAATCTGCTCATTATTTGTTCTTCGCCCCATTCGTTTAAGAATGTTATCGCTTGCATGCTGAATAGGAATGTCAAGATAATTACATATCTTGTCCTCTTCCTTTATTACCTTTATAAGTTCATCATCCATCTCTTCCGGGTAACAATACATTATTCTTATAAAATATAAGCCGGCTATCTTACATAACTCTCTAAGCAGTTCAGGGAGCATCTTTTTTCCATACAGATCCACACCATACATTGTAGTTTCCTGTGCAACCAGTATTAATTCCTTAACACCTTTTTCAGCAAGAGTTTTAGCTCTCTCTATCAAAATATCCATAGGAACACTTCTGTATCCGCCTCTCACATATGGAATTACACAATAAGTACATCTCTTATCACAGCCTTCTGCAATCTTAAGATGTGCATAATGACCACCGGTGGTTACTATTCTGTCTGTTTCTACCTTAACTAATCTGTTGATATCATCTATATATTTTGCCTTGTTTCCCTTTTCTATCTGTTCGACTGCGCTAATAATATTGTCGTATGATGTGGTACCTAGTATTACATCCACTTCAGGAAGCTCTGCCTCTATCTCGTCCTTATATCTTTGTGCAAGACATCCTGCCACAATAAGTCCCTTACATTTTGCAGTTTCCTTTAGTCTTCCCATCTCAATGATGGTATTAATACTCTCTTCCTTTGCATCTCCAATAAAACAACATGAATTGATTACAATTACCTCTGCTTCATTTTCATCATCGGTAAACTCATGGCCCGCGCTCTTTAAAAGTCCAAGCATCTCCTCTGTGTCTACCAGATTCTTGTCACATCCCAGGGAAATGAACATTATCTTCATATATAGTAATCTCCATTCCGCAGACGCTGTGCGTCGGAGGAATCGCGAGCTGAATTTCAGATTCAGCTCTGCGATAAGGGCTAATTTGTGGCGCCTGCGGCACAAAAAGCCGTATGCAAAATCGGCGCATCGGCGCGATTTTTCACACTATTTCCTCTTACTTTCAGTAATCTTATTATTCTTCGTCACCTTCAATAGTAACCTTAGAATTATAAAGTTCTTCTACTGCAACTGATAAAGGTTTCTTATCTGTTCCCTTTACAAGCGGCCTCTCACCTGCAATAATCTGTCTTGCTCTCTTTGATGTAGCTATTACAATTGAATATCTACTCTGAACAACAGGCTGTTCTCCTGGTTCAACATCACTATTAACAACTTCCATTAAATCTGTGTACGATGGGTGTAACATTTTTTCCTCCATTCTGTCACATTGAATGTGACAATCCAATTACTTATTAAATATTTTTATTTGTTCTCTAATATCTTCTATAAGAGATTTATTATTAAGTGTTCTGTTATGAGCACTCTTTATAACTTCATGTAATCTGACTACGCTCTCATCCAAATCATCATTGATAATGACATAATCATAATTCTCAATGCCTACCGACTCTTCAGAAGCACGCTTAAGTCTGGCTTCAATCACTTCAATAGACTCTGTATTTCTTCCAACAAGTCTGTTCTTAAGCTCATCAGCACTCGGCGGAAGCACAAAAATAAGTGCGGCATCAGGATACATCTTCTTGATGTTCATAGCTCCCTGAATCTCTATCTCCAGGATAACGTCTTTACCCTCTGCCATCATTTTATCAACATATGCTTTCGGCGTTCCATAATAGTTGCTTACATATTTCGCATACTCAACAAGCTCGCCCTTTTCAATCATAGCCTCAAACTCTTCTACAGTTTTAAAGAAATACTCTCTGCCATCCACTTCGCCTTCTCTCGGTTCTCTCGTAGTAGCTGAAACAGATAATGCATAATTGTCATATTTCTTTAAAAGTTCTTTCATCAAAGTGCCTTTTCCTGCACCTGAAAAACCTGATATAACAACAAGTAGTCCCTTTCTATCACTCATCACAATGCCTCCTGCTATTCAATATTCTGAACCTGCTCTCTTATCTCTTCGATAGTGTTCTTAAGTTCAATCCCCTTGTTGGTAATCTCTATGTCACTGGTCTTTGACAAAATAGTATTAGCTTCCCTGTTCATCTCCTGAGCAATAAAATCAAGCTTTCTTCCCACTCTGTCACCGTTTTGAAGATTAACATTCATACTATTGATATGGCTCAATAATCTGACAATCTCTTCGTCAACACATACCTTGTCAGCATACAAAGTAACTTCAGCCGCTATTCTGCTCTCATCAATTGTTGAATTAAGAAGCAGCTCTTTTACTTTTTCTTCAAGCTTTGCCTTGTACTCCTTAAGAATCTGTGGAGATTTCTCTTTAATCATCTCAACAATATCCTGCATAATCTTTGTCTTCTCAAACAGATTACCTCTCAAATGTTCGCCTTCTTTTTCTCGAGCCTTAACAAGCTCAACAAGTGCACCATTCACTGTGTCAGATACAAGTTTTTCAAGCTCATCTTCTGATACTGCCTGTTCCTCCATAACAACTACCTCAGGACATTTTGCAATGTATGTAGCTGTCGCATCATTCAAAAGCCCAAACATCTGTGAAATCTTTGTGATTGTGTCAAAGTATTCTTTAGCCACACCTTCATTATACTTAAGACACATACTTCCTTCACTATAATCCTCATATGAAATAAATACATCCACCTTACCACGCTCTAACATATTCTTAATAAGATGTCTGATATTATTCTCAAAGCTGTAGAGCTTTTTAGGCATTCTGATATTTATATCCAGGTATCTGTGGTTGACCGATTTAATCTCAACTGTAATCTTTCGATTATTTTCTGAAATCTCATATCTGCCGAAACCAGTCATACTTCTGATCATAAGTTTATCACCTTTCGTCTTTATTTATCTCAAGACGCAAAAATGCGCATAGCAAGACATTATTTTTCATTATAATTCATTTACACTTTTACGTCAAGGTTGTATAGTATATATATATTTATAAAACGAAACATTTTATGTTTCAGACAGGAGATTAATTATGGCATTAGACGGATCAACAATTGCAGCTCTGGTTTCAGAGTTCAAGACACTATTTATAAATGGACGCATATACAAAATTGCACAGCCGGAAAAGGACGAACTGATACTCACAATCAAATCCAACAAAGACCAGTACCGTCTCCAGATATCTGCCGGTGCTTCGCTTCCGCTTATGTATATCACATCAGGGACCAAACAGAGTCCTATGACAGCGCCTAATTTTTGTATGCTTCTCAGAAAGCATATAAGTAACGGAAGAATTATCGACATTACACAGCCTTCGCTTGAACGTATTGTCGATTTTGAAATCGAGCATCTTAATGAGCTTGGCGATGTATGCAGAAAACATCTCATTATCGAATTGATGGGAAAACACAGCAATATCATATTCTGTGATGACAACAATAAAATAATAGACAGCATAAAACATGTATCATGTCAGATGAGTTCTGTGAGAGAAGTATTGCCTGGTCGCGATTATTTTATACCTAACACCTCGGTAAAACTGAACCCATTAACAGCTACACAGGAAGATTTTGAGAACGTTGTTTTTTCCGAATCAGTTCCAATTCAAAAAACTCTATATCAGAAATTTACAGGAGTCAGTCCGGTTTTATCAAACGAAATATGTTATAGAGCCGGCATAGATGGTGACCTTTCTGCAAACAGCTTCAGTAATACAATCCGCTATCACGTGTACAATATTTTTTCGCAGCTTATGGCAGAAATAACGGAAGCTGATTTTAAACCCTGCATAATATACAAAAATGATGAGCCGATTGAATTTTGTGCACTACCACTTATGTCCTTTGAAGATATGACTACTAAAACTTTCAAAACAATAAGTGAAGTTTTAGAAAAATATTATTCAGAAAAAGAGCAGCTTACAAGAATAAGGCAACGTTCAGCCGACCTTAGACAGATTGTCCAGACAGCTCTTAACAAGGACTACAAAAAATATGATTTACAGTTAAGGCAGATTAAGGACACTGAAAAGAGAGACAAGTACAAGCTCTATGGCGAGATGCTGACCGCATATGCGTATACGTTGACAGGCGAGAGGAGCGAAGTTACCGTTGATAACTACTATGATGGCACAAAGCTTACAATTCCACTTGACAAGGATATCTCTCCTATGGACAACGCAAAGAAATATTTTGACAGATACAACAAACTAAAAAGGACATATGAAGCATTAACTGAGATTATCAAGACAACAAAAGAAGAAATTGACCATTTAGAATCAATAAGCACAGCACTAGATATAGCACCTGACGAGAACAGTCTTAAGGAACTAAAGGAGGAACTTATAGAATACGGCTATATAAAAAGAAAAGCTTCTGATAAAAAATCAAAATTTGTAAGTAAGCCTCTACACTATGTGTCAAAAGATGGTTTTGATATGTATGTTGGAAAGAATAATTTTCAAAACGAAGACCTGACCTTCAAGGTTGCAACCGGAAATGACTGGTGGTTCCATACAAAAGGTATGCCCGGCTCTCATGTAATCGTGAAATCAGAAGGAAAAGAATTGCCTGATTCAACATTTGAAGAAGCAGGCCGCCTGGCTGCCCACTACTCAAAAGCCCGCGGAAGGGAAAAAGTAGAAATCGATTATATACAAAAAAAGCATGTAAAGAAGGTAAATGGCGGCAAACCGGGGTTTGTAATTTACCATACCAACTTTTCCATGCTTATTGATCCTGATATATCAAATATCAAACAAATTAATTAGCTCTATTTGAAAGCTAACATATTATTCTCATCTGCCTGTAATTCGCCTCTCTTAGCGTGAAGCAGGCAGATACCTAAATCAATCAAAAAATAAATGCTTATCACCACTACAGCAGATTTGCCTAAAAATCTTGGGGTACGATCTATCAGAGAAAATACCATTCTCTGAAAAACTGCAAATTCCAAAACAGTATATACACCCCAGGCAAGTGTACTCTCTAAGCAGATAATATTTCGAAAATTAAACGGCTTGTTCGAATAATCCCACCATACAAAGCCAAATACTCTTATCATAAGTCTTGCCGTCATATATTCAAACGATGTAGCAAGAATTGCTCCTGCTATGTACAAAATCAAATAATTATATGACAACCCTCTAAGTGCCATATGCACTCCAATTCCGCCAATTCCGTATATCGGACATATCGGTCCGTGAATAAATCCCCTGTTAGTTATTCTCCTGTTACAAAATGACATGTATATAGACTCAACCAACCAGCCCATAATACTATAGGCAAAGAACCAAAACATCATCACATATACTGACTCATTAAAGTACGGTAATACATATTCAAGCATATCACGTCAATCCTTTCACGTCTTTATTGTAACACAATACCAAAAAATTACGTAATTTTCAACACATTTCGACAAAAATGTCCACCTGCATGCTTGATACGTCTTGTTGTCTCCACAAATCCACAGTGTTTATCTGCATACATGACAACGTATCCTTCTTTGTATTTTGGCGGCACAACTGTAAGCGGCCACATATGTTTAACAATAATATCCTGCTCTATCTCATTCAAATCAAAATAATGATTCGCATTGTGAAGAGCCACTCTTGGATGTGTAAATCCATGAAAATAATTACCGGTTTTTCTTGCGTATCCATGCCAGTCATATAAGAAAAAATCATGCAGGAGCGCCCCTCTTGCAGCACTCCTGTAATCAAGTCCATATGCTTTGCATACTCTGTAAGTAAAATAAGACACGTCAAGACAATGCTTAAAAGTAGTTGTGTTACCATGCTGAATATATTCTATCATCTGCTGGCATTTTGGATCCTTAAGTAAATCCTTCACACACTCAATATACTCTGTGTCACGTAAACATTTTTCGCCCTTAAGCAATTCTCTTATCTCTTTCATCTAATCATCCTACCAACCAATCATCCAATTGTAAATGTTCTCGTACTTTCTGGCTGATGTATTCCATGAGAAGTCTGCTTCCATAGCTCTGTCAACCATCTTATTCCATTCTCTCTTTCTATCGTAGTAGATACGCTCTGCATATCTGATAGTTCCAAGCATCTCATGTGCATTGTAATTGGCAAATGAGAATCCTGTACCTGTTCCTTCGTATTCATTATATGGGATAACTGTATCCTTAAGACCACCTGTTTCTCTTACAATCGGAAGAGTACCATATCTAAGGCTCATAAGCTGGCTAAGGCCGCATGGCTCAAATAATGATGGCATAAGGAACGCATCACACGCAGCATAGACTTTATGTGACATTCCCTCATCATAATAAATATTGGCAGATACCTTGTTACCATATTTCCAGTCAAAATATCTGAACATATTCTCGTACTTCTCCATACCTGTTCCAAGAACAACAAACTGAATATTATCCTGACAAAGTTCATCCATAATATGTGCAACTAAATCAAGACCTTTTTGATCTGTAAGTCTCGATACAAGACCTATCATCATCTTATTCGGATCAACCTCAAGACCAAGCTGTTCCTGCAAAATCATCTTATTCCTTGACTTGTTCTTTCTGAAGTTGATTGAATTGTATTTATACTGAAGCTGAATATCAGTTTCAGGATTGTAGTCATTATAATCAATACCATTAACGATACCGCACAAGCTGTTTCTTCTGGCATAAAGCAATCCATCAAGTCCTTCACCGTAGAAAGGTGTCTTAATCTCCTCAGCATATGTCTCGCTGACAGTAGTAACAAAATCTGCGTATACGATACCACCCTTTAACATATTGGCATCCTTCTCAACTGCAAGCTTGTCATATGTAAAATAGTAATCAGACAAGCCACTGATTCCCCTGATTGTCTTAATATCCCAGACTCCCTGGAACTTTAAGTTATGTATTGTCATAATAGACTTCATATTTGCAAAGAATTCTCCACCTCTGAAGCTGTCCTTCAAATAAACAGGAACTAAACCTGTCTGCCAGTCATGACAATGTACAATATCAGGCTTAAATCCAATTACCGGGAGTGCTGATAATGCTGCTCTTGAGAAGAAAATAAACTTCTCAATGTCCCATCTGGTGTCACCATAAGGCTTTGGTCCACCAAAATAGTGCTCATTATCAATAAAATAAAACATAACCCCGTCGTATTGTAATTTGAAAATTCCTACATACTTGCTTGAACCACAGAAATCCATATAGAAATATGATACAAATTCTAATTGGCTTGTAAAATGCCATTGCATACACAAATATTTAGGAAGAATAACTCGCACATCAAATTCATTCCTGTTAATACACTTTGGTAATGAACCCACAACATCTGCGAGTCCCCCTGTCTTTATAAATGGCGCTGCCTCAGAAGCCACAAAAAGAATATTCTTCATATAAAATACCTCCAAACAATAATATGAGTCACAATATACAAATATTATAACTCATATTTTACCTCTTTTAAAGAGTTTTTTATTTAGTTTTATACTCTAACCTGATTTTGTCTGCAATCAATGCGATAAACTCAGAATTAGTCGGTTTTCCTTTTCCCATATTAATGGTATAAGAGAAAAGTTCGTCTATTGTATCCATCTTTCCTCTGTTCCATGCAACTTCTATCGCATGTCGTATTGCTCTTTCTACCCTACTGGCAGTTGTCTGATGTTTTTTTGCAATTGTCGGATACAAAATCTTTGTGATGGAATTCATCATTTCCATATCTTTAACAGTCATAATAATTCCATCTCTCAAGTACTGATATCCTTTGATATGTGCCGGTACACCAAGCTCATGAATTATGTTAGTTACATCACTTTCCAGATTCCGCTCTATGTACTCACTCTTGTTCTCGTTCACATTTATCTTTCTATTCTCGTGAATCTTCTTGTTATTGTTGATTTTGATTGATTTAATTCTGTTAATAACCATATCATTATCAAACGGTTTCATAATATAGTAACTGGCTCCCATAGCGAAAGCGTTATCTGTGATTGTTTCCTGCCCTATCGCAGACATCACTATAAACGATGGGCGTTTCTTTATCGAAGTATCCTTGTTAATTTTGTCCATGACAGTTAGTCCGTCAAATTTTGGCATAATAAGATCAAGAAGCATTATATCCGGTTGTTTTTCCCTGATTATATTTATCGCCTCTTCACCATTTTTCGCCTTACCAACGATATTAATCTCTTTATCCTGTTCCAAAATATCGCCTAACATACACAATATTTTCTCATTATCGTCAGCAATCGCAACATTTAGTTTTTCTTCCATTATTTCTACCCCTTGTTATTTTTTACAAATGTCATTATAACTACATTTAGTGACATAGTGCAATACTATTTCATCGCACTTTTTGACAAATTATGACACCCCGACTTTTTTACAGAGCAGCATCCGGCTGACGGACAACCGATACATCTGTTACCCTTCTTCTTTTCTTTCCATATACAACGGACCGCTGCACCCACTAATACAACCAGAATTCCTACAACAACTAAATCTCCCATCGTTTCTCCTTTACAACAAAATCTAAATTTGCCTTTTCTACCAGTCCCACTACCATTTTCATTTATATCACTCCCTATTCTTCAACACTTCTGCTAAATTTACCTTTTTAAGTTTTGAAGTCAATAACATATTTATCACAAAATACAACACAAGTACTGCAGCATACACAATTGCATACATATGCCATGAAAAACGAAGATTCATTCCACAGGATACATTGGATACCATAATAGGGTACATTAAATCCATACATTTTTTAGCCAAAGGAATACAAACGGCTGCACCTGCCGCAATCACATAAAAATTTCCATCCAGATACAGCTTTTTGATTTCTTTTGTCCTGTAACCGAATATTTTAACCATAGATATATGAAACGCACAACGGTCAATCATAACCTTCATCATCAGATACATTACTACAACAAAAATTAAAGAAGATACAACCGTCATCATTATAACCATCGGCATCATCTGCTGTATAAATACATCTGCTGACTTTTCAATATCTTTCTTTGTCGTAACACCATACAATCTTCCTGCCTCAATATCAAGTTCTTTGTCCGAAAACACCTGGTTATAATAATTCTCATTTTCACCAAACATTTCCCGCATACTGTCAATATCCATAAAAACATATAAACTGGTCGAATACTGTGTAATAGCTTTAACCATGAATGTATATTGCTTTTTCGCCTCTTCATCTTCTACAATAAAAACTTCGCCCTTTTTCAGACTATACTTTTCGGCCATGGCAGAGGAAATCACCACATCACTTCTACTGTCTGTTAATGTAACGTCAAAAAACGGATTGTCTTCTCCAATACCTAAAATAGCAATTTCATGTTTATGTCCTAAGGTTTCTTTTTTTACTGTCTTTGTAAATGCCTCATATCCACCCTTAGGAACAGATTCTTCCGGATATTTATATGTGTACAGATATTCAAATTTTGTATCAGCTTTGTTATCTTCGCTGATATGCTGACACATAACATAGCAATTCAGACCAAGCATCAGGATTAACAATGAAATAAACATTCCCCCTAATACAGTTAAGGATGTTCTCGTCTCTCTAATAATCTGACGAATACAAAATGCTCTGACAAAATTCATGTTTTCTAACCGAACTTGCCTCATTCGATGACTTTTTTGCTCGTTTTTTATCATCTGCAATGCCGGGCGGTTCAATTTTCCACGAATTACAATCCAGTTAACCAATGCTGAAATAACAGGAGGTAACACTAATCCATATACAATCAAATAAGGCGAATAAACACTCTCCATATTTGGAAGGGAGAAATATTCGTAAGTTTTTCCCATAATTGTACTGCCTCCGATAGACACAAATCCAATAATACATCCAATTACGCCGGAAAGAAATGAAACAACAACTGGAAGACATAAATAATGCAGCGTCAATTCATTGCGGTTTACTCCTAACGCGTACAATGCTCCAATTGTAGCATTTTCCTTTTCAATTCCATACACCACAAACACAGAAATCACGTAGGCAAATAATACAAGAACAATACCACCGGCAATCAACCCTCCATATTTATTCAAAACCTGATCATCTGCAGCTGCCTCGATTCTTGGATTATCTTCTGCCTTTAAAAAACTTCTCAGATTTGGTATTTCCAAATCAAAATACTCAATTTCTTCATTAAGAAGATATGCATAAACATATTCCTCTGCCTTTACACTTCCACCAACACTACGCAAATGATTATAAGCTTCTTCCGTTATAAAGACCGTTCCAAACTGTACGCTATCCACACTGCCATCTGTAAAATTCTTAAGTGGTGCATCATAATCCTGTGTGCATCCAATTCCTATAACAGTAAATGTATCACTTCCAATTTTAAGACTATCCCCTGTCTCAATATCATGTTCTTCGGCATAGCGACGCTCTACCACAAGTTCTGTATCGATCCTTGCCTCTTTTCCTTCTACAATTTCAATCAGATTAATTTTCTCTCTGTTTTTAAACACCCTTAATGTACTGCCATCTTCCATAGCATAATCCAGATAAAACTGTTCTTCCAGTGTAATCCCCTGATTTGTCAATTTCTCCTTCTCTTTTTCAGATAACGGAACAAACAGGCTGAACTGACCATCCTCCAATTTATTGCTCTCTGCCAGCTTCTCTGTGCCGAGAATGATAGTATCTGCTGTTCCAATCAGAGAAATAATGACATACATACACAAAATAATCAACACGCCCAATGCCAGATATCGCACACAGTTTTCTTTTAAATCTCTTAAAATTCTCTTGCTTAATATCTTCTGCATATTACAAATCCTCCAGTTCCATCGCAGGCACCCTTGTTTCATTGTAATACTCCTTGCAAATCTGACCATCTTTAATTCTAATCACCTTATGTACCATTTTTCTAATAGAATTATTATGGGTGACAATCAATATAGTAGTACCATATTTTTCGTTAATCTTTTCCAAAAGTGCAAGAATATCTCTTGAAGTTTTAGAGTCGAGCGCTCCTGTTGGTTCATCACATAAGAGAAGCTTGGGATTTTTAACAAGTGCTCTTGCAATTGCACATCTTTGCTGCTGTCCCCCAGAAAGCTGTGACGGAAATTTATTCTGGTGCTCTGTAAGCCCAAGAACATCCAAGAGTTCATCTATTTTCAGAGGATTATTGCTTAAATATTCACACACCTGGATATTTTCCCTAATGGTTAGATTTGGAATAAGATTATAAAACTGAAAAATAAAACCCAGATTGTCTCTTCTGTAATCAGAAAGCCTATCCGCTTTCATTCCAACTATTTCTATTCCATCCACCACAATGCTGCCGGAATCCAAAACATCGAGACCACCAATACAGTTTAGAAGTGTAGATTTACCAGAGCCACTTGTACCTTCTATTACACACATTTCTCCCTTCTCAATTCCGGTTGATATTCCTTTTAATACCTGTATGTAACTCCCACCTTCTCCATAGCTTTTCTTTATATCTTTTACTTGTAAATACATCTTTCTCATCCTTCCATTTTGCTGACCAAAAGCATCACAGCCAGAAACACAACACTTACTCCTGTAAACATCCTCATATATTTCCCTTTAATATCAGGATTTTCCTTTGTAATTAATTTATATGATATAAGACTTGCCATAGACGCTATCAATGTTCCAAGTCCTCCGATATTGACACCGATAATGAGTGCTTCATAGTCCGATGTAAAGCCTGATAGTAACAATGCCGCGGGAACGTTGCTTATTATCTGACTTGATAAAGCTGCTGTTATTATCTCTCTTCCCTTTATAACACTTGACAAAAAGTCTGAAAATGCTTCAATCCTTCCCATATTTCCTATAAAAATAAAGAAAGCAGCAAATGTCAACAACAACGAATAATCCACCTTACAAAATACACTTCTATCAACAATTCCCATAGTGATTAACAATATTATAAACAGAATTCTATAGTCGAAAATTCGCAGCACTGTTAATATTAGCAACGCACAAAGTAATATATATATTCTCAGTTTTTTCATGTCTATGCTCTGTACTTTTATTGATGAGGTGACAGTCAGTACTTCGTTACCTTTTCTACTTAATATCATAATTATTGCTGACAACAACACAAATGCTACCACTGTGTATGGCATCATAATTCCTGTGAATTTCATGAAGCTCATATTTGACCTTCCGTACAAATACAGATTCTGCGGATTTCCTACAGGTGTAAGCATACTTCCCATATTCGCCGCAATCGTCTGAAGAACCACCACTGACACCAGCCATTTATCGCTTATTCTTTCATCCAATGTCTGAAAAATCACTAATGTGAGCGGAACAAAAGTAATAAGTGCCACGTCATTTGTAATAAGCATACCAAATACAAAGCAAAGCATCACCATCGAAAACATGAGACAACGCACATTTTTTACTTTTTCCAATATTCTGTCTGCAAGCCAGGAAATAGCGCCAATCTTTGTCAGCCCTGCAATAACAGCCATAAAGCAGAATAAAATAACCAGTGTTTTGATATCGATATATTGCAGATACCTGATGTCAGGTGTAACAAACAACATTGAAATCACAGCAAGTATAATGGCAATTGTAAGCACAATCTCTTTTTTTATCCAATCAATCATTAAATATCTTCCTCAATATAATTTACAATAGGCTCTACGAATTTTTCATCAGATATGTCATAGGAGTGGTCTATCCATTTTGCCATATCCCTTTCCATATCTGTAGGATTCTTTTTCTTCTTTATGGCTGATGCAAACGCTTTCATCATAAGCTTTGAAGGGAGCTTCATATTATCATAATTTAGTCCACCCTGACAGTAAAATGCTTTTATATAGCCTTTTTGTTCATCGGTAAGAAGATTCTGCATCGCTGTATCAACATCCGGATTTTCTCTAGGACTTGCTCCTACCACAAAAACAGCCAGTCTTTTTTCTCTCCAAACTGTCGCTTTATCAAAGAACCATTTCACTTTCACGACACTTCCGGCCATCGCCCAGCCACCATAGACAATTGCGTCGAACTCATCAAAAAAACTATCTTTCTTCTTCTTTGCCTCCTCCAGTTCAATAACCACCGCCTGTGTACGTTTTGCAATCCACTCGGCATATCTTTTAGTAAATCCGGTCTGAGATGTATACACTACTAATGTCTTCATAATTCACTCAAATTCCTTTCCATCATAATAATAGTCTGTATTGTAATCATAAGTTTATCATTATCTATTCCGTTAAATATTCTCGAAACAATTTCCTGACTATGTCTATCATTCCTCTCACAGAATTCCTGACAAGTCTTTGTTAACAGAACTCTCTGCTTGCGTCTATCCTTCCCATCCGGAACCATAACAACAAAATCCTTCTTCGCAAGCTTAATCAAAATCTGCTTTACATTTTGGTGGGAACTTCCCATAATACTCGAAAGCTGATTTATTGTTGGTGGTTCCTTGCACAGATTTATGCATATTATCGCAAAAAACTGTTTCCAGGTAATCTCTGCAAAAAAACTATCTGCACATGCCTGATACCTGTTATCAAACGCACTTAGTAGACCAAGTAGAAACGGCTGGGGTTGCATGTCACCAAATTCAACCTCGCTGTTATTCATAATCTCTTCAAAGTTCATATAATAGTTCACCTTTCTCTATTTTTGTGTAATATATTACTTGTTTGGTTAATAATATAATATATTACCTATTTTGTCAATTTAAATCTCCGGCTAAGATAAAAAACTGCCAGCAGATTGTCTGCTGGCAGAAATATATTTGGCTCTGAACTACAATTATTCTATTAAACGCTAAAAATACTTTTTCCTTCACTTGTTAACTGTTCTACAGCCTTTGATGTATCATCAAGAATTTTTAAAAGTCCAACTGACGCTGTCTTAATCTCTTCAAAATGCTGTCTTGCCTTCTGCTCATTGCCGCTTTGGATGGCAGATATCACAAACTGACCTTTTCCATGGAAATCTGCGTGAAGCTTGTCTATCTTCGCCCATTCAGAAGCAATAACCGGATTCTTTATCGGAACAGCATAATAATAATGTCCAAATTCACACTTATGTGAATTTAACTGTAATGGCTTAATCTTCATATCGCCTACCATTTGTTCTACTGTCTGCATCCATTTTACATGTGCCATTTTTGCCTTTTCGATAATGTCTTTAAATTCATCATTTGAAAGCATCGCAATGCCTTCATCCACTCCCTTATACAACTGTGTTGTAACATCTGACAATCTGTCATCAATATCTGCTATTCCACTTGCATATGTAACACTATCATCAGCCGACAGCTTAATAATATGTGTAAGATTTGTGAGATGCTCAGCATCATTACTACATTGCTCCATAGCAGCATTAACTTCCGCAGTAGCATAACGAATCTCCTGCATATTGTTATTAATATCACCTACACTGCTAATCACCTTGTTGAGCATTTCTATATTTTCACCCACTGTTTTTGCAACCTGATCTATTTTGCCACTCATCTGATCAACTGATTCCACAGCGAGATTCATACTGTTTTTGCCCTCTTCAGAAGCAGTATAAATCTTTTCTACAAATTGCTTCATATTGTCAAGTTCACACTTTGTACTGTCTGCTAACTGACGAACTTCTTCTGCTACCACAGCAAAACCTTTTCCATGTTCCCCTGCTCTTGCTGCCTCAATCGAAGCATTTAGAGCAAGAAGGTTTGTCTGTGCCGCAATACCTCCAACACTGTCTACAATGTTTTCAATACCTTTTACCAATTCAACTAACTGAGCCATTTTATCCTTTAACTCATTAGTATCCTGATACAAATTATCCTTAAGTAAGCTTACTTCATTCAAGAGTCTGTTACTCTCATTATTCTTGTCCTCAAGATAATGTGATTCATCAGCCAATTCTCCTAATGTCTGTGTTGTCTGCTCAATATTGTTATTCACCTGATTCATTGTCGCATTGGTTTCCTCTACTACTGCCAGATTAGATTCACTGAGATCTGACATCTCTAACGAAAAATCCTTTAATCCTTTAGAAATATGAGCAAGTCCTACGTCAAAAGTCGATAACGAACTGGCTGTATCCATGAGACTTCTGGAAGACGTTGCCATACGCCCGTTATTTCCTATCAACAGTTCTATTTCTGCTGCCAGCTTTTCAACCACCGGTGTCCCCATTACCGGTATCTCAGGATTTTTACCTGCAATGTAATCCTGTAAATAAACCGTTAAATTAAGTATGTCTTTTTTTATTCCTACCATATTACAAACACCTCCTGTTTTTGCAACTTACTATATCTAATTATACAACATTTGGTGTGTAATATAAATTCCTTTTTTTTTAAATTATTACAATAATTTTTCTTCACACATTCTGACCAAGTCTTTTACAAGGACTTTACCGGTTGAATTCTGTGGAAATTTTTCAAAATCAAATATGTATTTTGGTGCCTTGTAGTCTGCCAATTGTTTTTTTACCGAACTTATAATAGTCTCTTTAGATAATCTTCTGTCATCTTTCCATACTATGCAGGCAACCACTTCCTCCTGAATAACCTTTGCCGGTACGCCTACAACCTTTACTGATTTTATTTCATCAAACTGAACAATAACATTTTCAATCTCCATAGGCGAAATGTTCTCTCCACCACGAACTATTATGTCCTTTATTCTTCCGGTTACATGAAGATATCCATCTTTATCAAGATAACCCAAATCCCCTGTTGATAACCACCCATTTTCATCAATGGCTTTTTTGGTCTCTTCTGGCATATTGTAGTAACCTCTCATAACATGATAGCCTCTTGTCTGAATCTCTCCCTCATCATAAACACCACAGACAATGCCATCCTTTACAATTCGAACTTCAACATTATCGAGTTTTTTACCTGCGCTATAAGCCTTGCACTCAACTGAATCTGTTATTAATGATGTCGTAATTGCAGGTGAAGACTCTGTCTGTCCAAAGGCAGTCTGTAAATTCTTAAAACCAAATGTGTTGCAGATATCCATATATTCGTATGGAAGTATTGATGAACCTGCCATCAATCCACCTTTTAGACTTGTAAGGTCAAACTGTTCTCTCTTACTGCTATTCATCATTGCCAGAAACATCGTTGGAACCCCGTTAAACAATGTACACTTCTTCTCTTCTATTATTCTAAAAACAGTTCCTGTACTGAACTTTCTGGCAACATCCATAGTCATACCTGTGTGAATTGCTCCAAGTATTCCTACTGTAATTCCAAAACAGTGAAATAGCGGAACAGCCAGACACATTCTGTCCCTCTCATCCCAGGTCATTCTCTCAATAATATCTTTTGAATTATTCACTAAGTTGTTGTGAGTAAGCATAACACCTTTTGCCATACCTGTTGTACCAGATGTAAAAAAAATACATGTACCCCTTAATTCTTTAAACTTATCTCTATCTAACATATTTATTGTATTTTCGTGATCAGAATCTTTATACTTTCTCGTATACAGAATATAATTGACGTCATAGTTTTTTAGAATACTCTCCAGTTCTCTCCACTTATATGCCATATTTATAAGTACAGCTACTCCACCAACTCTCTGTATTGCCATAAAATAAAGAATATAGCTTGCACTGTTTGATGCCCAGATTGCAATATGATCTCCTGCTTTTATACCCATTCCAAGTATTTTTTGAGCTAATACATCTACAATGTAGTCAACTTCTTTCCAGGTATATTCACAATCCATATCAGTTATTGCAATCTTATCAGGAAAATTATCCACACAGCATACTAAACAATCATCTATTGTCCTATTATACATAATTTCTCCCCTCAAAATTAATAATACTTGCCTACTATTTCTACAACTTCTCTCACAATATCTTCACATTTATTTCTCAAATCATTTGAGAGAACAATCACCTCAACACCATCCTTCATATTCATATACACAAATGAACTAAATGATTTTGTTGTTCCCTGATGAGTATATATACCATCACTACAGCTTAATCCATACATATATCCATCTTTGTTATGCAATAATTCCTCCATATACTTCTCAGGTATTATTTCTCCATTCCAATAAGCTCTCTGCCAATCATACAAATCATAGACTGTAGATCTTACACCACCTGCCGAATAAGTATATTTAACCGGATAACTTGCTTCATCTGAATATATATACACCGGCTTTATATTACTTGTCGCAAGTTTTGAATGATGCATTCCAACCTTATCAAAAATGTATTCATCCAATGCTTCTTCATATGTTTTTCCTGTATTTTTTTCTATTATTTTTCCTAACAGATAATAATTTGAATTGCTATAATCATAGTTGTTATATAATGTCTCATCTATCTTCATAGCTTTGATAACATCCATAGGCTCCTTTGATAAAATATCTTTATCATCCATATATTCAGGAATACCGGAAGTCATATTTAACAATTGTCTGACAGTAACTCTGTTCGCAAAGCTCAAATCACTAAAAAATTTATCTATTGTATCATCAAGTTCAAAATATCCTTTATCACACAGATTCAGAATAATAGATGCTGTCATCTGTTTTGTTAATGAACCAATCTCCAAAACTGATTCAGAATTGATTCCCTCTCCAAATCCGTGGCAATATATAATCTTTTGATTTTTAGCAATTAGAATAGCACCGCTAAAATCCCCTTCTGTAAAATAGTCATTAATTTCACTATTCATATCCACAACTTCGTGGTTCTTTATCACGTTTTTGTATCCACATCCGCTTAATAACAGCATCACACTAAGTAATAAAAAAATTATTCTCTTTGTTTTTTTCATGATACTAATCACTATTCCTTTCCTAATGCTTCAAAAGCTATTCTTCCACCAAAAGTCATATCCTCATATTTCCAACCTGAATATTTTTCACAATCACTCTTTATACAGCTATGCGTTTCGTCTTTATTTGATAAAGACCAATAGCACCAACCAATCTTATTCTCATTAAGGTAATTCAAAAATTCCTGGGAACTCTTTGCATTCAATTTTTCATCAGGCACCTCTGTATTCTTTATGCCCCATTCCGACACAAACACAGGCATCCCTGACTCAACAATTTGCGCAATATAAGAAAAATCAAAAGAAGCATCTGTAGTTGCATCTACATACACATGGTATGCATACAACAGGTTTGTCCACTCAAGCTTATCGTCAAAAGCATCTTTAAGAGCTGTTGAGTAATTAGGTGTCCCTACAATTATGATTGCATCCTTTGCATTACCTCTTATGAGGGGAATAATCCCATTTGCATACTCTTTAATATCCTGCCATGAAGTATCGCCATTTGGTTCATTACATATCTCATATATAATTCCCGGTTCATTACCATAATGAGAAGAAATCTCATCCAGTATCTCCATTGCCTTATCCTTATTTACCAATGGATTTTCATCTGATAGCACATGCCAGTCAACAATAATATACATATCATTTGCAAGAGCATTTTCTATTGTAAGGTACGCATAATCTCTTACATCATCCCAATAATCCTCATCCTGTGATACATTTTCAGAATATAATGCAAGTCTTATTACATTGCCTCCATATTCTCTTATAGTATTCATAGCGGCAGAATTAGCATATCTTGGAAACCATGTAATTCCATGTGTTGACATTCCTTTAAGTAAAACCTCATTACCGTTCTCATCAACTATGTGATTTCCTGAAACTGATAATCGCCCATAATTACTTATTCCATTCTCAGGCAATTTCTCTTCTACAATATCTGTTTCCTGATTTGGCTTTGTATTACCTGTATTTTGTATAACTACTGTCAGGCCCTCTATTACGACAAGGCCTGACAGTATAATAATCAGTAAATGTGTAAAAAATTTTTTATCCTTCATAATTTTCCCAATCAATAATTATATTATTAAAAGCTTCATTCATAATAAGTGAATCGATATTCTTAACTGAATACAACTGATGTTTCTTCTTTTCACATTCAAGGATTATTCCCTCCTGGAGAATCAGATTAAATCTCTTTCTAGTTTCTCCACTATCTATCCAAATATTCTCGAAATTGAAATCAATTATCTTAACATCCGGTCCATCTGTAGTCTTATAGCTTCTGTTAACATCAATTCTTGCAAGCTTTCTGCTTGAGTAATTTTTCTTATTTACTCGTCTTGAAATATTGGCAAAAATATCACCATATATACTTGATGTAACACTTATTTTCTTTGGAAGAGTATGTTTTCTGTCAAAAATCAACTGCATATACTCTTTCTTATCATCCGCCGACATCTGTGTTATCTCAAAACTGTATTTCCAAATGTCATCTTCTTTTTTTACTGCAACTACAATAGCATTTACGTTTGCACTATATCTGTCATTTGAGATTCTTATATTAATTTCATTATCTTCTTTATATGATAAATATGCTGCCGTATCAAAGATAACCTGAAAACCGCCTTCTGAAATATCAACAGTTTTACCTTTTTGAAGCTTATCATTATATGTAAGCTCAACGTCTAATTCACACGCAAATCTCTCATGATTTCTCATATTTCTTCTGCCAAGCATAAAGAAAATAGCCATAAGTAATGCTGAACCATTTACAAGCAACCAGAAAATAATAATTACTGAGCCATATGCCTTATATACAATTGCCTCCTTAATCACCTTAACAAGCGCTATTACAGATAATACAAACAGACACAAATGCGGAAGCACAAGTATTCTGTCGTTTTCTTCCTCTTTTGACTTTTCTGTTACATGGAATTCCTTCTTGTGAATATGGAATACCTCTGCAAGTATTGGAAGCACAAGATATGGAAACATTATTGTATCAATAATATTACTTAATCTTGATGACCTTATATTTCCTGAAGCCAGTCTCAATGTGATTGAATACAGTAAATATGACGGCAGCCAGAATATCAATAATTCCTTCAAACCACATACAACAACAGGAATACCAAGTAATGCATAGATTATTGGTGCAGAAATATATATACTTCTTCTAAGGAAACTGTCCCAGTAAGTTCTACATGCACCGTAAGCTATTTTCATCTTGAAAGGAATATCCGGATTAAGGAACAAATGTATTCTTCTAAGTGAATATACACAACCTCTTCCCCAACGTTCTCTCTGCTTAATCAGACTCTTTATTGATGTAGGCGCAAGACCATTTGCAAGACTCTTGTTAATTGCAAAGCATCTGTATCCATTCATCTCTATCCTAAGACCTGTTTCAAAATCCTCTGTAATTGTACCAGTCTGTATTCCATCGATTTCCTCTAAAGCCTCTCTACTGATAACTGTGTTAGAGCCGGCATAAATACATGCATTTGATCGATTTCTACCCACGTTAATCTGTCTGAAGAAATAATCCTGTTCGTTTGGTACAGTGCCTTCCATATAAAGGTTATACTGAAATAAATCAGGATTATAAAAGCTCTGCGGCAACTGAATAAAACCTATTTTTTCTTTTTCATCAATTTCATTCTTCTGTTTTGCTATCCAATTTCCATTACTGTCCTTTTTCATTTTTGGAATAAAGAAGTAAGGTACAGTTTCTAGTAGAAAATTGCTATTTGGAATCATATCTGCGTCAAAAGTCACAATATATGGGGAATTTGTTTTTGATAACGCATTATTAAGATTACCCGCTTTGGCAAGTTTGTTATCTGCAAGACCAAAATATCCTACTTTAAGTTTCTCACACAAAGCAGCAACCTGTGGTCTGTTTCCATCATCACATACATATATGTGAACCTTTGATTTATCAGGATAATTCAAATATGTACATGCATTTATTGTCTTATATAACAACTCCTCTTCCTCATTATGAGTAGCTATAAAAACGTCAACATGTGGAAACCAGCTATCTGGAATCTTAGGCATTTCCGGTTCTTCTGTCCGTAGCATATCCCTACAATGAGAAAATGATTCTATTGCTGATACTGCCTCTGCTACCAATAATGCTATACCGAGTATAAAAGCAATCCAGCCATATTCTTTTGGCAACGGAAGTGTTCTCACCGCTCTCCACACAAGGTATGCAAGCATATATAACACTGTAACCGTAACAAGTAGCATAAGTACAACTTTTCCTTTTTTTGTGCTATTCTTTTTCATCGATATTCTCCCCTGATTTTTCTGTTAACTAATACTATCATACAAAAGAATGCTATAATTCCGGCAACAACTATCCATGATCTGTCTTTAGTTCTGGCACTTTCAATCTCTTCGCTCTTAAGATTTTCCAAGTCCTTTTGTATGTTATTATCCATATATTCTCCATGTATGTTTATAATATCTTTTATTCTTGTGATTTCTCCACTTACGCTGTATCTGTTTCTGTCAACAAGAATCTTCTCATTGTTTTCTAATACCTCAAGCAAATGTCTCTCGTTATATACCTTCATCCATCTGGATGAATCCCTAAGACTTGCATTTCCCAGATATTCGTATGTTTCATCAATAAAATTCTCAATAAACTCTGTATTAAGATATGTTTTTCTTAATTCCTTGTACCTGGCTATAAGCTTCTTTTGGAATAGCGGATCTCTTATCAGCTTTTCAAACCATGGTTGTTTTACAAACACCATATATTCCGGGTTTGCAACATCCGCTGAATAATTATCTATGGCGTTGTCATAATCCCACAAAGGTCCTATTGCAAGTCTGTCATTTTGATTTTTGTAGTAATATGTTGAGTTGTTACCTGCATCATAGTTCATAAAAAACTCATTCACTATAAAGTAATTGATAAACGAATCAACATCTAAGTATCTGCTATATTGCAAAAATTCATCATAATCGTCACTATATATACATTTTTCAATTGTTGACAATTCATTTTCGATAGCTTCTATTCCTTTATCAGATATGTTTTTTGCTTTTGGATACACCATAGTAAAGTATCCATAACATAATTTATTATCTGATGCATAGGTTGATAAAGTCTTAGTGGTATAATTGTATCGGTCTCTACATACAGCGTAGTTTAACTTGGAATCCTTTTCAGAATAATCCTCCATCTCTATATGACCTTTACCTTTTTTTATCTTTTCCATCATAAGATAGAGACCTTGATATGTATACGAGTCTCCATCTTTAAATATTACTTCACAAAATCTGACATCAGGAGTGTACTCAACTATTTCTCCTCCAATATTCATTGTCAGATAATTTCTAATTCCCGATAAATCGAGAATGGAATTCGATAATACATAATCCTCATCAGCATCAAGTCCAAGTATGCTTTCTTCCAGTTCTTCTCCGTCCTTCATAAGCTTAATTCCATACTGGCGTTTTAAAAATCCCCTGGAAGTCATGCCCCTTAATTTAATTTTTCCATCATTTATAAAAGCTGCCTTATCATTTAGTGAATTTACATTGTTGTCATTATCAATGATTTCCATATGCATATTCACATAGGGGTCAGAGTTCTCATCATATCCTTCACGATATACTCTTGCTGTACCATCTTCATTCCAGGTATAAATATTAGGTACTTCATTCCCCTTAAAGTCTATGACCACAAGTGGCAAATGTGACTTAAATGATTTATCAATAATTCCATCTTCACCAACACTTGTCGGACCGATTGAAGGATCAGCTTCTTTATTTGTCTCATGCTGGTATTCTCTGGTTAGTTCAGTCTTTCTATCAACAAATAATGGCATTATAAATGATGTAACTAATACAAGCACAAGAACAATGGATGCCTGGCAAATAGCTTTCTTCATCGTCTACTCCTATCTGCTTATTTCATCATTCTGACATACAAGATTAACACACTCAACACCTGCTATTTCAAAAAGTTTTTCCTTTATTGTCTTTTCTTTTGACATTTCTGCTTTTTGCATAGTTCTCTCATTAACCTCGTAAATAAGCTCCGTTGTTTCTTTATTGGTATTCTCAACACAGAACTTTACCTTCTGATTGTAGTACTCATTAATTTCGTTTCTTACTTTATCAGAACATGCTGCTGTTCCTCTTACAATAATCAAGTATCTGTCATTGTTATTTGTGTTACCAACTATAAGCATTACAAGAAAGATAATTCCGCTTCCTATACCTGCTACCATAAAATCCTGAACACCACAGCTGATACCTGCTGCAACACACCAGAAAATATATGCTGTATCTCTTGAATCTTTGATTGCAGTACGGAATCTTACGATAGAGAGAGCACCAACCATACCAAGTGACAATGCAACATTATCGCCAATAACTGTCATAACAAGTGTTGTAACAAGTGTAATCATCATAAGTGAAACATTAAATTTTTTGCTGTAAACTGCTGCAGCATGGGAAAATCTGTATGAGATACAAATAATCACTCCAATAATTAATGCCACAGTAAAGCTGACTACGATATCCTTTACTGATAACGCTCCTGTATTCGATTGTAAGTACTTAAATAATTCAGTTTTCATTTTCTCCATCCTTTCTTATTAGCCAAGACCAAAAACTCTGGCCATACAATATTTACTGTTCGACTGTTCCATTTTTCCACAGGAATTAATCAATTCCTTTATATAACTAAGTAAAAAACCGTTATATTTAACTTCAAGAATTATCTTGTCTTTTGATGTAACCGGATATGTAAAAAGATTAGTGTCAAATACATTGAAATTACCCTCACTTGAGCTAATCTCACTATCAAAGGTAATTCTTGTGTCGTTTGTGTAATTTACAAACGCTCTTCTCTTATACTCAACTATACACACTGGTCTGTACATCGATGTCATCATTATGCTGTATAGCTCCCTCGCTATTGGAGCGTCATATTTTTTCAACACCTCGTAGTTTTCCTTTTGCAATTCCATTGCATCATCTTTTGAGATTACCAAAGACCTCTTTAGCTGTGCATTACCTTGTTTTTCTTTTATCTCAAGCTTTGCCTCACTGGCATCAGGACTATAAACTCTGAGTCTTATTTTTCTCCTGTTTGAAAGTCCATCCATCTTTTGCCAGTAGTCTCTGTTATATATAGTGTCAAAATAAAGT
>JBGVIE010000014.1:0-2993 GCA_045122895.1 Lachnospiraceae bacterium | reverse complement strand
CCCCTGTTCTGTCGATACAAGCTTGGTATTCCATTCACGATTACGTGTAATAGCACTTAATGTCATATTGGAACTACCGATGATAATACGATAGATTTCATCTCTTTTAAAAATATAGCCCTTTGTATGAAAACCACCTGTTTCACTATTTGTGCGAAACATACGCAATTCAATATTCTTTAAAGATGCAAGTGTTTTAAGTGCTTTTGGTTCACTAAAAGATAAATAATCGGTTGTTAAGATCTTACCTGGAATACCTTTCTTTTCAAGATCCTTCAATGTCTGCAACAAAGGTGTAATACCACTCTTTGTGATAAAAGCAACACTGATCTTGAATTCATCACAATGGGCAAGTTCATCTTCAATAGATACTAAAACCTTCTTACCTTGTTGATAATTATTAGAAAGAAATTCAGGACGAAAAGACAGATTAGACTGTTCATTTCGATCAATTGCTGCTGTTTTAAAGCCAGCTACAAGCTCTTCTTCATTCTTACACTTCATCTTATTTCCTCTTACTTATTAAGTATGTCTTAATTATTATACCAGCTTCTCACTTTTGATAACAGAGGCAAAAAAACAGGCCGTAGCCTGTTAAATATAATATTCAAGATCACGATCAACTTTCATGTTGAAGATTTCAAAGATTTTGCGTCAGTATAAGGAACAGAATGATCTTCTTAAATCCTCGGTTACACCGGAGATTTATAGCATGATCATCCTGCAGAATGTTGCTTCCAAAATCACCTCACTCAAAGCATATTTGAACTCATAGTCCTATTCTCATACCCCCACATTAAGCAAATAAAGCTTTCCTTCAAGTCTGTATTTTGGTATGATGATTTCACGATTGAGGTGTATGTTTTCGGACTGCACTGGGAGAGTCACTCTGTGGCTCTCTTTTTGTTACCAAATGTCGCCATAAAGCCCCTTGCTTTAGCAATGGGGATATAAGGCGACAATTATCTTGCCGAAAGTTATCTAATCCCTTAGGTAAGAATTGTATTAGAGTGGTATAATATCTATATGAAATACAAATCTAATCACAATGTAGTCTATTCCTGCAAATACCATGTGGTATGGTGTCCTAAGTATCGACGTTCCGTTTTAATAAACGGTGTTGATGTTCGCCTAAAGGAGCTGATTAAAGAAACGTGCGACCAACTTAACGTCGAAATTATTGAAATAGAAATCATGCCAGACCATGTACACTTGCTTATGGAAGTAGACCCACAGTTCGGAGTGCATAAAGCTGTAAAACAGATAAAAGGTTATTCATCTAAAGTATTAAGAACTGAATTTCCTTGGCTTAAATCAAGACTTCCGAGTTTATGGACTAATAGTTATTTTGTTTCAACGGTAGGAGGTGCTCCACTTGCAGTTATTAAACAGTATATTGAGAATCAAAAGAATGTGTAGGTATCATTTATGCAACTATCAGAAACAGTAAAACTTTATATGACAGGAGAACAGAAGTCTCTTATCGTGGCAACTATGTCAGAATATATAAATACTGTTAACAGCCTTGTTTCAGATGCTGCGAACGGCATATCCATCTCAAAATACACAACTGCTGACGTTAAGGCGAATCTTCCGTCAGCGTTAACAAATCAATGCATCCGTGATGCAAAGTCTATAGTTAAGAAATACAATAAAGCTTGTCGTGATGCTGACCGCAAGAACGACAAGCTTGCCAAACAAGGCAAAAACATCACGGTAACATCCACGCTGCCCGTACTCAAAAAAACATGCTGCTACGTCAACAATCAGAATTTCAAAATCAATGGTGATTATATTGAATTCCCCGTCATGGTAAACGGCAAGTCTAAAAGGCTTTCTGTTAAAACCAAGATGTCTGATAGGCAGAAGTCTGTCTTTGCAAACAGTAAACTTGGAACCATGCGCATTGTTTATAAGGGCAACAAAATAGTTGCCCAGGTCGTATACGAAACAATTGAACCTACATATACTACCGAAGGAAACGTCATGGGTGTTGACCTTGGTGTTAAGTGCCCTGCGGTATCTTATATTTCTGATGGTAGTGTGAAATTCTACGGCAACGGGCGTAAGAACAAATACATGCGTAGGCATTATAGATGTCTTCGTAAAAAGCTTCAAAAAGCCAAACATATAGATGCTGTAAAACGTATCAATGATAAAGAACAGCGTATCATGAAAGATATCGACCATAAGTTAAGCCATGACGTTGTGGAAACAGCAGTTGCACACAACGTTAAAACCATAAAATTAGAGCGTTTAGCAAATATCCGTTCTACGACAAGAACAAGTCGTAAAAACAACCATAGCCTGCATAATTGGTCATTCTACAGACTCGCACAGTTTATAGAATACAAAGCTAAATTGGCAGGCATAGCAGTTGAGCACGTAAACCCTGCATACACAAGTCAGACGTGCCCTGTCTGCGGTCATGTACATCATGCTAATGACAGAAACTATACTTGTAAATGCGGATTCCACATTCACCGAGATATTCTTGGAGCCATGAACATCTGCAACTCAACTGAGTATGTTGGCGATAGTAATATCAGACATACTGCGTAGGGAACTATATGTTCTGCCCTATGATGGGTGATGGCACACCCATACCTTGCACTTCGACTTAACAGAAATGTAATGGTCAGCCACTATGTAGTGGCAGGTAGCAAGAATCCCCTGCCTTTAGGCATGGGGAGTGTCAATAGTTATACATGCGCAAGGCACTATCATCCCTTATATAAAGAGGTTGAAAAATTGCTTCTGTTGTTTTTTGAAATCTTTTTCGCTTTTGTGATGGAGTTTTTCCTATGCTTTTAACATATAAAGTTCGCTTGGCTGGATAGGAGATGAGTGTCTTAGTTGTGCTGCTCATCACTTTTTTCATACATTAAATTGAAAGTTTTCTAAAGGTTAAGCTAGAGCTCTCTTAAAGTGTCTAGCATAAGTTTGTATACGAAAAAGCCACCGAATTGTGGTGGCTTTGCTTATGATTTAAT
>JBGVIE010000013.1:0-3210 GCA_045122895.1 Lachnospiraceae bacterium | reverse complement strand
CTCTTCAAGGATTTGTTCATTTTCGTCCTTCTTATCGTTACCTTCGGTACCATCCTTTTTTTCTTTCTTGCCAAAAAGCTTTGCTAGAAAACCCTTCTTCTTCGGCTTTTCTTCGACAGTCTGTTGTACCTCATCAGTTGTAGCTGCCTCACCAGTTGTGGTTGCCTCACCAATTGTAGTTGCCTCACCAGCTGCCTCATCATCTGATGACTCATTCACCGCCGGTGCTTCCATAGCTTTCTGATTCTCCAAGTTATTGGCATTTTCCTGCGCTGCAAAATCTGCATCACTAAATAACGAGTCATCTAACGCCAAACCGTCAAACAAGTCGTTCTCAGTGACAGCTTCATCAATTGATTCTTCTTCAGATTCTGAAATAGAATCACCTGTTTGCTGATTATCTTCGGACATCACAAAAGAATCAGCCACAGCTGACTCCTTTGTCATATCTTCTTCATTATTCAACTCTACATTATCGTTTTTTTCTTCAGTTTTCCCTTCTGAATCATCATTCAGGTCAATATCAGCTATCTCACCAAACAAGTCCGCTTCATCTACCAGAAAACTGTCAAGCATATCATCACTAAGAAAGTCATCTGTCAACATATCTTCTAACGATTCACCACTGTTATAGCCGGCACTATTATCGTTATTCAAATCAGAAGATACGGAATTTAACAAACTATCTAAATAATCTTCATCACTTGATATATTCTTATTATCTGCCATATTATCTGCCTTCCGTCTGTAGTAATTTATTGTAGCTATTTAATCAGATTATCAATCGTCTCTACAAGATTTCCAATCTCAGGCTTTGATAACTGTGCATCAGCACCAAGTGCTATACCTTTAGCGCGCATCTCATCATTTACCAATGATGAGAAGATTACAACCGGAATATCTTTAATCACCTCATCTGACTTACACAATTTTGTGAGCCTGTGTCCATCCATAATAGGCATCTCTATATCTGTTATAATACACTTAACCTTCTTATGTAATGTTCCTTCGGATTTATACTGTACAAGTTTATCCCAGGCTTCCTGTCCATTCATATTGTGTATTACATTCGTGTAACCAGCCTTATGTAATGAATCGCATATAAGCTTCTGTAAAAGAGGCGAGTCCTCTGCCATAAGTATAGGTGCATCTGATCTGTTTCTTTCGCCAAGCAAATCAATGTCAGACACCTTAAGTCCTGTTTCCGGACTAATATCTGCGACTATTTTCTCAAAGTCAAGAATAATAATCAGCCTGTCTTCTTTCTTGATTACACCCGTAGCAACACCTGAATTATCTATATTAAGTGTAGCATCCGGAACAATAATATCAGCCCAGGATACACGATGTATCCCAACCACGCTCTGAATATGGAAAGCAATGTTAAGCTTGTTAAAATTCGTAATAATAAGCATATCTGTCGGTGATTTAGCAACATTATAATTAAGTACTTTCGCCAGGTCAATAACCGTAATCATTGTATCTCTTGGCATAAATATTCCCTCAATGCTCGGATGTGAATTTGGTACTGTTGTCACCTTCTGATACGTTAATATCTCTCTTATCTTTGCTACATTGATTCCGTAACTGTTACCTCCAACAATAAATTCAAGCACTTCTAACTCATTCGTCCCATTTTCTAATAAAATATTTGTCTCCATAAGTATCCTCCATTCCAACTTCTCGCCCGTAAGTTACTTAACTGTAATAATTCCACTTTTTCCATTACATATTACATTCAATGATAAATCCTTAATATCTGTTGTTTTTGTCTGATATACCAATACCATATTCTGTGATTCACCTTTTTTGATTACACCTTCGAAAGTATTGAACCCATCCAGCAATAAGGTAATCTGTGCATTCATAACTTCTCCCTGACCCAACATAGCTTTGAACTTAGGTTTATCCTTCATAATGTTTATCTTCTGATTCTTATCAGATATATTTGTGACCTTAACTGAGACTATAAGCAACTTATAGTCCTTAGTAGGTTTCATAACAAAAAGAGCCTCCCCGGCATCTCCATCAGGGTACGAATCTACTACTCTGAAACCTGTAGGAACCACTTCAACGCCATTAAGTCCTAAAATACTATGAATACTACTTAGTTCCTGTTTGGTGTCTGAACCGGTAGTAGAAGGTTCACCATTATTCTTCTCACTGTTATTACCGTTTGAATCAGGCTTCTTTGTATAAACCTCTTCCGGAGCAAATGTAGGTGCCGGTGTAGTAGTCTCAATTTCGCTATATTTGTCCGAATAATTCTTGTCATATTTAAGCAAAAGATCTGCTGCATACTCAGCCGCAATATCAACCTGTTCTTCAGTCATATCAGATACAACCGACGAACATCCCGTTATCAAACAAGCTGCGCATACAACAATTGCACACAAGCGCTTTTTCATTAGTTTTCCTCCTATTCCGTCACGTATTACTTGTATTATATTTTACCATTTTTTTAGTATTACATCAACTCTAATTTGCGTCAAGTTCAAACCAAAAAACTACTCCATCACTTACATTGTAAACACCACATTTCTGGTTGTGCATATCCATAATCGCCTTGACAATCGAAAGACCTATTCCGCTTCCACCATATTCTCTTGTACGAGCTTTATCAACCTTGTAAAATTTAACCCATACTTTATCGATTGCATCCTCCGGTATATTATTTCCACTGTTAAATACAGAAACCCTGACCTTTCCATCATCAGACACTTTTGAACTTATTTCTATTATTTTTTCACCGGAGCAATGATTAATAGCATTACTGATATAATTAGTAAGAACTTCCTCAATTCTAAATTCATCTGCCCACACCATAATGTCATCATCAATATGGGTTTCACATGAGATTGAGTTATTTGACAACATCAAATCAAAATTACTTTTAACTCCCAATATTACCTGACTCAAGTTAAAATGTTCTATCTCAACTGTTTCATTGCCAAATTCCATTTTGTTAAGAGAGAGCAACTGTTTCACCATTTTGTTAAGTTTTTCAGCTTCATCAAGTATTATCTCACTATAATAATTTCTGCTTTCTTCATCATCATTTACACACTCTACCAGTCCTTCAGCATACCCTATTATGAGCGCTATAGGGGTCTTAAGTTCGTGGGATACATTTGACACAAATTCTTTTCGCATCTCATCTATCTCATTCTTCTTCTCTATATCCCTTTGCAGTTCAACATTAGCCTTCTT
>JBGVIE010000012.1:0-2862 GCA_045122895.1 Lachnospiraceae bacterium | reverse complement strand
AATGGACGTTGCTAAGGCTGTTGAAGAGATTAAGGCTGGTAAGATTGAGTACAGACTTGATAAGTCAAACATTATTCACGTGCCAATTGGTAAGGCTTCATTTGAGGAAGCTAAGTTAGCGGACAACTTCCATGCACTTATGGATGCTATCAACAAGGCTAAGCCTTCAAGCTTAAAGGGACAGTACCTTAAGAGTGTAACACTTACAGCTACAATGGGACCTGGCGTTAAGTTAAACGTAAACAAGCTTTTAGGCTAGTTGATAGATATACAGTAAGTTATCTAAAGGAAGAAGGGAAACCTTCTTCCTTTCTATATTGAAAAGAGAATATAACATTCATAATGGCATCCGTCCAATATGAACGGCAGAATAAAAAAAGATGAATTGAAAAGTTAGCTTTTCAATTCATCTTTTTTCTATGCTGTCAATGCTGTTCATTTTGCCCTCGGTAAATTATGAATGCTGTTCATTTGACAAAATTTGAACATTACTCGCTAGCGTAAAATTTTATTCGGAAAATTAAATAAAGACATAGAAAGAGGACACTCCTTTGTGATAAAGTATTTAGCGCTCAAACCAATACAAACAAAGGTAGGTGTCCTCTATGATTAAGAGTATAAAGTATTTTGAAGAGAATTGCATTAAGAAATTTGAAAAATTAGAAAATGATTTTTTAAGAGAGCCATCAAAGATAGCAGAGTATGTACTGTCACTGACAGATGAGCTACATAATCTCGGTCTAAGAATGATACAAGAAAGTCTGGAATTGATGGATGAAATGTTTCAGGAAAGCTTGTATAGAAAAGAAAAATGGAGCGTAGAAAGTCATACAAAGAAACAGTTAATTACATCACTTGGAGCGGTGACATTTAATAAAACACTGTTTACAAACAAGAAAACAGGAAAAAGCGAATATTTGGTAGATAGAGCGATAGGGTTAGAAAAACACGAAAGAATGACAGAAGATGCTGTGGCAAAGATGTATGAAGAGGCAGTACAGACATCATATCGCAGAGGCGGTGAGGAAGCTAGTATCATGTCGCAAGTTAGTAAGCAGACTGTAAAAAATAAAATACATACGCTTGAGTTTATTAAAAATGAAGAAAAACCAGCAAATAAAAAGGTTGTAGATTATCTGTATATAGATGCAGATGAAGACCATGTATCCTTACAGTTTAGAGAAAAGAAAGGTGACCTTCGTGTAGTTGGAGAAAATCGCAAGAATAATTGTTTAATAACAAAGCTGATATATGTGTACGAAGGAATAGAGAAAGAAAGTCCTGAGAGTAAGAGACATAGGTTGATAAATCCTTACTACTTCTGTCGAGTATGTAGTGGAAAAGACAACGACAGTTTATGGGATGAGATATATGAATATATCAGCAATCAATATGATTTGAGCAAAGTAAAGAAAGTATATCTGAACAGTGATGGCGGAGCCTGGATAAAATCAGGAATGAAGAGATTAGAAGGTATCACATATGTTTTGGATGAATATCATATCGAAAAATATTTGATGAAGCTAACAAGCCATATGTTAGACAGCCGAGAAGATGTAAGTAATGAGTTGCGAAATATAATCCGTAGAAAAAGCAAAGCCGAGTTTAATGAGATGGTTGATAGGTTAGAAACGTACCTTAAAGACGAAGCGGGTTTAAATCGAATGGAAGAAGCAAGAGAATATATAATGTCGAATTGGATGGCAGCAAAGCTACGATTGCGCCACAAAGATGGAGTAAAAGGTTGCAGTGCGGAGGGTCATGTAAGCCACGTGTTAGCGTCCAGAATGAGTTCCCGCCCAATGGGTTGGAGTATAAAAGGAGCATCTAAAATGGCACAAATGAGGGCATACTATCTAAATGGAGGAGATATGCTTGAATTGGTCAGATATCAGAAAAGAGAACTTCCTAAAGCAGCTGGAGGAGAATATGATATATTAACCTCACTAGATGTAATACGTTCAGAAAGAAACAGACATGGACAATTAGGAAAATATATGGAGACAATAACACATAAAGTAACGCTAGATACAAAGAAAAAAGCGTACTTTGCGTCACATATATGGGGAATATAAAAGTGTAGAGACTACATAGTAAGGCTTAGTCCTCTTGATTATAGATAAAGCTGAAGAGAAAGCATCTGTCAAGGACGAAGCCACAAGTGGTGCAAAGCATCCTTGACAGATGTTTTCTTTCAGCTCATAGGACAGCCAAGAGGACTAAGCCGAAGTCTGCCCGTACGGGTTATTTGTGTTGCAAAAAAATAGGAGTTGATGTACAGTAAGGGAAGATGTTTGAACTTAATATTTTATCTGAATGTCTGAGGCGAAATCTGTCTTGTCATTTCCGAAGGTAAATTTACGCAATCTCAGATATTTATAAAGATTGATTTTTTATAGGAAATGTTATATATATAAATTATAGATACAGGGTTAGATGAATTAGTATAAACAAAATAATCAAACACATAAGCAAAGGAGGTGTGATTATGTATTTGGATAAATTGAGTGGATTGGATAATTATTATGAAATGAATATACCAAAAGGGTATGAAGTAAAGGATGATAAAAGACTTGATAAGGATGAAGAAATACAAAGTCCTGGGCGTCAGTTAAATGTAGGCGAAAAAGAAAAGGAATTAGAACGCTTGGGGTTAGTAGATGATGCTGACGGTATTGTCCTAAGAAAAGAAAATACAAAAGAGGAAGAGTCAGATGTTGATAAGTGTGAGACCTGTGCCAATAGAAAATATCAGGATGGTTCTGATGAGATGGTATCATTCAAGTCGGCATCCCATATATCACCGGAGGCTGCAGCTACTAGGGTAAGGGCTCATGAACAGGAGCATGTGAGTAATGCATA
>JBGVIE010000011.1:0-19202 GCA_045122895.1 Lachnospiraceae bacterium | reverse complement strand
TAACAAAATCTGACAGACAAAATAATCTTCCTCTTTATAGAATCCAATCTGTCCATTATATTTTTTTACAGTATTCTTAACACTATTAATACCAATTCCATGAAAATTTGAATCTGATTTGCTAGTCCCTAAATTTTCAATATCCAAATCTTTTGTACATCTGTTCTTTATATTAATAAATAAAAAGTTTTTCTTGGTAGTTACTTTTACATTAATCTTTGGTTTCTTTTCATGTCTTGAGGCTTCAATTGCATTATCAAGCAAATTTCCTAATATGGTAGCTATATCTATATCACTGACCACATTATCAGACGGAATATTTATATCTGTCAGAAAAATAATATTATCTTTCTTCGCAATATTCCTTTTAGTATTGATTATAGTATCAATAACTGCATTTCCCGTCTTAATATAGTAGAGTTCATTTACCATCATCTCTCTGCTGCTTAAGAAAAACTTTAATATCTTCAAGATTTCCCTCATCTGCAAAATGTGATAATGCTAATATATTATTCTTGTAATCATGAATACTCTGTCTCCATAGTTCAAAAGTTTTTTTCCGTATCTTGAAGAGATTTAGTCAACATCTGATTACTAAGTTCTATCATAAGATTATTCTTTTTCTGCTCATAACCTTCTGCTATTTTGTACACAAGGCTGAAAACAGTAAGTTCAATCCCAAGTGATGCAATAAAAAAGAACATTGTAAAGTTGCTTATCTCTTCACTTGATTTATTCACTTCTGACTGAATAAGCACAAGATTTGATATTAGCAGAAACGCTGAACACACACCCATTAACATCATATATCTTGCAGGAATAAAACTATTTTGTGCCACCACTTTGTTCAAAGTCATAATCAAAATTATCAGAATGCTTTTGCTAAGCAATATACATATTCCTCTGATATAATTCTGCTCATATAATATGTATGAAGTACTTTTTTTAAACAAATTCGCCGCAAAATATACCGACATCATATCAATTGCAGACAGTATCATCGTATATACAAACACAAGACCTACCGACATAATATATTTCTTCCGGTAGCATATAAATTGAATCAATATACTTATCAATAATACTACAAATGTAGTAATAACTGAGAAAAGTTTTATATGATTCATCGAATACACTACTCCTGAGGTAATCAATGTACAAATAAAAATTTTCTTCTTTATTTCATCTATTCGCCCTCTTTTTATAAATGTGCCACAAAAATAACAGCACATATATAACTCAACAAACGTTGCCAAATACTCAACAATCCAATAAAACTCTCTCATATAAAGTTTCTCCAATATTTTTCTATTTTGATTTTTAATTCTTTCATTCCATTCCTGCTTATAGGAATCACTGTATCATCATCTAAAACAACATCCAACTTCGTGTAATTCTTTATATACTTAATATTAACTATACATCCGCTGTCAATTTTCGCAAATTGCTCTGCATCAAGCTCCTTTACCAATTCTCTTATGTTCTTATTAATACCGACAACCTTATCTTTATCTAAATACATATATACTTTGCGACGCTCTGTCTTAAAATATATTATCTCGTTCATTTCAATCTTATATTGTCCGTTATCACCTTCAAACAATATGTATTTTCTCTTATTCTTTTTATACACCTTGTACGCTTCTTTAAGTGCATCCTCCAACTCTTCATCTATTACGTTTTTTCGAATAAATCTGAAAGGACTGAACTCAAAGGATTTAAATACATATTTTTCATAGGACGATACAAAAATAATTAATATCCTGTCATTATATTCCCTAATCCTCTTTGCAACCTCAAATCCCGACAACCTGTCCATATCAATATCCAGCAAAATAATATCAACGCCTATCCCCCTATTGAATATTGCATCCACTGCATCTTCTCCGCTGGAATATGTGAAAATTTTAAATGGTGCATCAATTATTTCTAACGTTCTTCTGGTGTATTCCTCAATATAATTAATAAAACTGTAATCATTATCACATATTGCTATATTCATAAAACATCCCACCTTAATTTTACCTAAATTAGTACAAAAAAATTATATCAGACAAAATAATAAAAATCAAACTATTGACACTTATTGTTATATATGTTATAGTTCAAATATCACAGTTATTCATAACTGTATTGATTTCTATAATCTATATATCTTTATATCATTCCCATAAGGATTGAATTATTAAACAGACGGAGGTTTTTTTATGAACTATGATGAATTTGTATCTTATGTAAAAGATAGTGTTGCGACTATTTCAGGACCTGATAAGAAGGTATCAATAAACCACACTATCAAGACCAACGGCATTGAACTTGATGCTATCGTAATAACCGACAAGAACAATCCGGTTTCGCCCAGCATCTATCTCAATTCCTACTATGAGGACTACTTAAACGGTGAAGAGCTTGGTGATATTGTGTATGATATTTATGGTATTTACGAAAAGCACAAAAATCAAATCAATATAGACGCTTCATTCTTTGAAGATTTTGAACAGGTGAAACCCAAACTGATGTTTAAGCTTATCAACTATGATCTTAACAAGAAGCTTCTACGTGATGTTCCACATATCAGGTTTCTTGATTTAGCTATTGTATTCTACTGCATTATCAACAGCGACTCCTTTGGAAGTGCTACTACTCTTATCAGAAATTCCCAGATAAAATTCTGGAATGTAACTACAAAAGATCTTCTCAAATACTCAAAGGAAAATACTATGACCTGTCTTCCCTACTCGATTACCCCTATGAGTACAATTGTCAAAGATTTATTCAGGCAGGAGCTTGAGACTAATTTACTACATGATAGCAGTCTTGATTTCTGTATAGACGAAATGGTCCGGGAATTCACAGATATGATGAGCAGAAATGATTCTGTTGAAATGTATGTTATGACGAATTCTATTAAAACAAATGGTTCTGCGACCATCTTGTACTCCAATGTTCTTAAAACATTTTCAAAAAAGGTCGGAGCTGATGTATATATTCTTCCAAGCAGTCTTCACGAAGTAATACTTATCCCGTACACAGACTCTCTGTCTACAGACTCTCTTGTCCATATGGTAAGAGAGGTCAATGAAAAGGAAGTAGAACAAGCTGACATACTCTCCGGCAACGTATACATATATAATTCCGATACAGACAAAATATCACTTGCCTGTTAATACATCCGATGGGAATCGAACCCACGCACCCGGCTCCGGAGGCCGGTGCTCTATCCACTGAGCTACGGATGTAAAAAAAGCCTGGTGCAAAAGCCAGGCTTTAATTATCATTTGATTAAACTCTTGAAAGATATTCTCCTGTACGGGTATCAATCTTGATTGTATCTCCCTGTTCAACAAATAATGGTACATATACAGTTGCTCCAGTTTCAACAACGGCTGGCTTTGTAGCACCTGTAGCTGTATCCCCCTTAAATCCCGGTTCTGTTTCAGTAATAACTAATTCAGCAAACATAGGTGGTTCAACAGCAAATACTGTTCCGTTATGTGAGCACATCTTAACCATATCATTTTCCTTAACGAACTTAAGAGCATCGCCAATTGCATCTGCATTAAGTGCAATCTGATCATATGTCTCTACATCCATAAAGTTGAATAATTCACCATCTGAATATAAATACTGCATATCCTTTCTCTCGATATGAGCCTGTGGGCACTTCTCTGTTGGTCTGAAAGTCTTTTCAACCACGCCACCATTCTTAATATTCTTTAACTTTGTTCTAACAAATGCAGCACCTTTACCTGGCTTAACATGCTGAAATTCGATAATCTGAAAAATATTGCTATCGATTTCGATTGTCATACCATTTCTAAAATCGCCTGCTGATATCATACATTATTCCTCCTTAATGTTCATAGCTAGTTAGTATTTTATCTTATAAAGTGTTATTTTTCAACTACTTTTTGCATTATTTCATCTATAATCTCATCAACACTCTTATTATCTGTTATTATCTCGACATCTGTAACACTTTCATATCTTTCTCTTCTTTTCTCCATAAGGCCTGCAATGAACTCAACATTCATATTCCCATTGAGAATTGGTCTGCTTGTGCTGTCCTTAACCCTCTCGTAAATAGTCTCAGGTGTTGCCTTTAGAAGAACTATTGTTCCATTTTCCTTAAGAAGTTTTACATTCTCATCTCTAAGTACCGAACCTCCGCCACAGGAAATAATTATTCCGCTTTCCTTAGATATATCTCTTATCGCTTCTGTCTCTTTGTCCCTGAAATAATCCTCTCCGTATTTGTCAAACATATCTGTGATCTTCATCTGGTTTTTCTCAACAATATAATCATCTACATCTATAAGCGTTGTATTAAGCTTATTAGCCAACTCCTTTGATATTGTAGATTTGCCACTTCCCATAAATCCTATAAATGCAATATTCTTCATATTTCCTCCAATTTAAGTATGTATAATGTCAATAATTTCTTTCAGCTTATCGATTTCTATCTGCCCCGGTGCCGATGCCTTTGTGACTGTTGCAAATGTCATATCAGAACCAAATAACTCGCCTGCCATCCTCGATACCACACCCAGCTTTCCCATAGACATAGTGACAACCGGCACCTTAATCTCTTTTTTGACCTCCTGTGTAACACTCATAAGTCTTAAGACATCATCTTTGCTGTTTGGCATAACTGCCATCTTTGCAACATCTGCTCCAAGTTCTTCCATCTTTAACAAACGCTTTTTAATCTCATTTGATTCAGGTGTCTTGTCAAAATCGTGATTTGACATTATTACCTTTATGTCATTCTTATGTGCAATGGCTATCAGCTCTCCTGCAACCTCTTCGCCCATAAACAGCTCTATATCAATAGCATCCGCAAAACCTGTATCAATTATATTCTTATACATCATAGTGTATGCTGCACTGTCAAGCTCACTCTCCCCACCTTCATGCTTACTTCTAAAGGTACAAAGGAGTGCCTTATCTGATAATATCTCACTAATCTCCCTTATTGTAGCTGATACCTGTTCAACATTCGTTATGTCTTCATAAAAATCAACGCGCCACTCTACTATGTCGGTCAAAGACTGTGCTGCAACTCTGGCTTCATCAAGAATCTCTTTCTTTGTAACTGCGACGATAGGCACACATATCTTTGGCCTGCCTTCACCCAGCATTACATTCTTTATATTAACCACGATTATACCTCCGGCTTTTATTTTCCAAAGTAGTATAACACTTAATTTATTTTAGTGCAATTGACAAAGGCATTAAGTTCCATTAGAATATACAACAGATATTTTGTTACAAGGAGCAAAGAAAATGAACATAACAGGACATACAAAATTAACAGGACTTCTTGGCAGTCCTGTAGCACACAGCATATCACCACTTATGCACAACGAATCTTTCAAGCAGCTTGATCTTGACTATGTGTATTTGTGTTTTGATGTGGGTACAGATGGGTTAAAGAGTGCAGTGGAAGGCCTTAAGACTATTGGTATACATGGTTTTAATCTTACGATGCCAAATAAGAACCTAATGTGTGAGCTTGTGGACGATATGTCTCCTGCTGCCAGAATGATAGGAGCAATCAATACAGTTTTAAATGATAACGGCAGATTAATCGGTCACAATACTGACGGAGTTGGCTATATGCAGGCTGTAAAGGATGCCGGTCACGATATTATTGGCAGCCAGATGACCTTACTTGGTGCCGGTGGAGCAGCTACAGCTATTGCCGCACAGGCCGCACTTGACGGAGTAGCAACCCTTAATATATTCAGTATTAAGGATCAGTTCTATGACAGAGCACAGAAGTTAGTTGACAATATTAACAGCACAACCTCATGTAAGGCATCGCTTTTTGACCTCGCTGATAAGACAGCACTTAATGACAGCATTGCAAGCAGTCAGATTCTGACAAATGGGACAAGCGTTGGTATGGCTCCAAACATAGATAACTGTATTATTACAGATGAGAGTGTATTTAGAGAAAACCTCATCGTATCAGATGTTATTTATAATCCTAAGGAGACCAAGCTGTTATCTATTGCAAAATCTCATGGCTGTAAGACATTTAACGGACTATATATGCTTCTCTACCAGGGAGCTGAAGCCTTTAAGATATGGACCGGTAAAGATATGCCTGTAGATATCGTAAAAGAGAAATATTTTTCATAAAAATAAGACGTATTACTCATTTTTCAGCTATGTGGTAATACGTCTTTTTCTTATATGCTATTTATTCTGTTTTGAATACTCTTCTTTTAGCTTTGTTATCATTGTGTTATGTCCAATCATAACAAGTACGCTCTTTTCCTGAAGAGGTGTATCAGCATCCGGTGTAACCTTCATTCTGTTGTGATGCTTTACGGCGACAACATTCATATCATACTTATCTCTAAGCTTTAACTCTTTTAACTTCTTTCCAATCCACTGACTTGGAATCTCAAAATCGAATATCGAGTAATCAGTTGTAAGCTGGATAGAATCAAACATATTGTCAAACGACAGATTGTTAGCAAGCTGAATACCCATATCCTGTTCAGGATAAATAATCTGGTCTGCTCCAAGCTTTTTGAGAATTCTTCCCTGCATTTCATCGTAGGCATTTGCAATAACAAGGGGAATTCTCTGTTCCTTAACCCACATAGTCGCATATATTGCTGCCTCCATATTTTTGCCAAGAGATACAATTGCTCCATCGAAATTTCTCGAACCAATTTCTGCTAATGCTTCTTCTTTTGTCACATCAAGCTTCAATGCAAGTGTTACATAATCTGATATTTTGTTGATTTTCTCCTGTGAATAATCAATGGCAAGCACTTTGCATCCACTATGTTCGAGCTGTTTTGCCACACTGGTTCCGTACCTTCCAAGTCCAAAAATTATAAACTGTTTATACTTCATCTTTACCTCCGTTTTATCCAACCATTACTTTTGCTTCTGCATATGATTTTGAAGTACTTTTATTCTTTGTATTAAATGCCAATGCAAGCGATATAGGACCAACTCTTCCAAGATACATCGCAAGCATAACTATTACTTTACCTATTTCACAAAGACTGCCTGTAAGTCCCCTTGACAATCCAACTGTAGCAATGGCAGATACCATCTCATAAAGAATATCCACAAAAGCCTCTCCCTGTACATTCATAATAAGTATTGTAAGTACCATCAAAACAGTAAAACTAAGTGTAACAATAGCAACACTTCTTCTGACATATTCTGCTGCTATTTTTCTCTTATGAGAAACAATACCCGTTTCACCTTTAATATCTGACATCATTGATAAGAACAGCAAAGCAACAGTAACTGTTTTTACACCACCGGCAGTACCGGCAGGTGAGCCACCAATAAACATAAGTATCATATAAAACAGACAGGTTGAGGTTCTAAATCCACTTTGGTCTATTGTGGCAAATCCTGCTGTTCTAAGCGTGGTTGACTGGAAAAATGATGATAAAATCTTCTCAGGCAACGGCATATCTCCAATTGATGCACTGTTGTTATATTCAAAAATCAAAGTCACAACTGCCCCTAGTACCAGCAAACCTATTGTCGTAGATATTACTATCTTCGAATGAACATTCAATGACTTAAAAATTCTTCTCTTTCCGTATCTGTTTTCTTTTAGATCTCTAATAATCTCCCAATAAACCGGGAAACCAAGTCCGCCCATAATAATCAAAAACATTGTAGTAATATTCAGAATAACATCGCCTGAATACTCACAAAAGCTGTTTCCACCAAGCAAATCTATTCCCGCATTACAAAATGCTGATACGGAATGGAAAACAGAATACCAGACGCCTACCAGGTGATACTTTGGAACAAATACAAACATATATCCCAAAGCACCTATACCCTCAATTACCAGAGTTGCAATGACTATCTTCTTAACCATCTTTACAAGTCCTGTCAAAGTATCAAGGTTATATGCATTCTGTATCAATATTCTTGTGTCAAGGGATATCCTCTGTCTTAACAGCATAAGCAGAAGCGTTGTAAAAGTCACAATACCGAGTCCGCCAACCTGAATAAGAAGCATCAGTATAACCTGACCCAGTCCATTAAATGTCTCCCCGATATTAACAGTGGAAAGTCCTGTAACGCATATACTTGAAACCGACACAAACAAAGCATCTATGTACTCTATTTCCACACCCTTCCTGTGGGTTATGTCAAGACTTAACAGTCCTGAACCTATCAATGCCCCTATCAAAAAACCAAGCAGAATAACTCGTACCGGTGTCAGTTTTTTGTTAAGTCTCGTTCGATAATTCTCATACTTAATCAAAAATTCGGTTCTCATAATTCTTGTCCTTTTTTATAAAAATGTAATACTATTCTCTCTAATTTACGCTTAAGCACTATCTGTATCTCTTCTTTTTTGTCAATAGGCTTTACGAGAATAGTGTACATGCCAGCCCTGTTCGCTCCATATACATCAGTAAATAGCTGGTCACCCACAAACATAGAATTCCCAAGAGTTGTGCCCATAAGCTCCATCGCCTTCCTATAATTCTTAGTGGATGGTTTGTGTGCATCATATATATAATTCGATTTCACAAGATCTGCAAAAGGTTTAACTCTCGGCTCTTTGTTATTTGAAATAAGACATGTATTAAAACCTATTCTCCTAAGCTCTTCAAACAATTCCACAGCCCTCTTAGTAGCCGGCTTACCATGCTCTACCAAAGTATTATCGATATCAAAAAGTATTCCTCTATATCCTAAATCATAATACTTTTTAAAATCAATAGAATATGTTGAGTCTACATAATTGTTTGGATAAAATCTCTTAAACACAATTTTTTCTCCCGTATATGTTATTTATCTAGTAATTTCTTTAATTCATCCATAAAGGTATTCACGTCTTTGAATTCTCTGTAAACAGATGCAAATCTTACATACGCAACCGAGTCAAAATCTTTTAATTTGTTCATAAGCAGTTCACCAATCACTGAACTGCTTATCTCCTGTTCTCCCATATTATATATCTCTGTCTCAATATCATCTGTAAGTCTGTTTATCTGCTCCATAGAAACCGGTCTCTTATGGCACGATCTTATAATACCCGCCTGAATCTTCGCTCTGTCAAACGGCTCCCTGTTATTATCCTTCTTAATCACAACAAGCGGGGTCATCTCTATCTTCTCAAAAGTAGTAAATCTCTTGCCACATTTGTCACACTGTCTTCTTCTTTTTATGCTATTGGTCTCTTCAATAGGTCTTGAATCTATTACTCTTGTATTATCTTCATTACAATACGGACATCTCATATAGTATATTTTCCCCTTTTTATATTTCAAGCTGTTCACATTATAAAACTATCGCTTTGTTTTTTCAAGTACTTCTTCCTCTTTCACTGAGACCATAATCAGATCATCACCAATCTGCCTTATGCATTTGCAGGGGATAACATATTCTGAATCATATCCAAAAAGTCCCAAACATTTTCCCTCCCCAGGAACAATTATATGTGTTATGGAAAAATTCATAATATTTATCTCTACATCTGATACATAACCAAGTCTTCTGCAGTTACATTCATTAATTACTTCTTTTTCTCTTAAATCCTCTATTCTCATATTATAAATTATGTTGTGAGCTTATTTTTTATGCCAAATAACATCTCATTGATTTTAATGCATTTTTTTCCAGCCTGCTGACCTGTGCCTGAGATATGCCTATCTCTTCTGACACCTCTGTCTGGGTTTTTCCTTTAAAAAATCTCATATCAATAATGTTTTGCTCTCTTTTACTAAGTCTTAATATGGCATCTTTCAGGCACATATCTTCAATCCAGTTGTCCTCCCTATTCTTCTTATCACTTATCTGGTCCATAACATAAAGCGCGTCACCTGATTCATTGTATACAGGCTCATTTAGTGATATAGGACTCTGTATAGCATCAAGAGCGTACACAATATCTTCTTTTGGTATTTCTGTTTCCTTCTCGAGTTCATCAATTGTAGGTTCTCTATTATATTTTTTTACAAACTGCTCTTTTGCATAAATAGCTTTATATGCAACATCCTTTACTGATCTTGACACCCTTATACTGTTGTAATCTCTAAGATATCTACGACATTCACCAATTATCATCGGCACAGCATATGTTGAAAATTTTACGTTCAAGGTATCGTCAAAATTATCAACCGCCTTAATTAATCCTATACACCCTATTTGGAACAAATCATCAATATTCTCATTTGTACCTGAAAATCTTTGTATTACGCTTAACACTAATCTTAAGTTCCCTCTTATATATTTTTCTCTTGCCTCTTTATCCCCCTGCTTAATCTTAAGCCACAGTTCCTCGCGTTCTTCTTTTGTAAGTAATGGCAAAGTAGCTGTATTTACACCGCATATTTCCACCTTGTACATACTCATAACGCACCTCATCTTGATTTAATGTAACTGCCTCTGAACAGTTAAGTTTTTTATATAAATAGGATTAACTAATTCTTTATTATTATTCATAATAAATATTCTTTGTTGAGTTTTGTTTTAGCATTATGTATAATCAAGATATTACTTATGACAAGCAAATTTTACGGAGGGTTTATGAAGAAAAAAATACTTAATATTTTGCTTATAGCCGGCGCACTTATGCTTTGCTCTTGTGATACACAAAATGATAAAAAAAGCGTCAGTGCTAACAACACTGTCTCAAGCGATAAGACTACCATTAAGGAATCGGTCAGAGAAACCACTACTGTGAAAGAAACTACTACCAAGGAGGAGACCACTCCGCCATCCGGTAAAGTATCGCTTGCTTTTACAGGCGACATATATTTTAGTGATAATCTATATGGATATTACGAAGCAGAAGGCTTAAAAGGATTCTTATCAGACAAGATTATTGACAATATGAAAAATGCTGATTTATTTATTCCAGACCATGAGTTTGTAGCAAGTGACAGAGGTGAAATGGCAGAATATCAGATTTATACTTTCAGAGCACCTTCCATTCGTGAAAAGCTTTGGAAGGAGATGGGTGCTGACGTTGTTACCCTTGCCAACAACCACACTCTTGACTATGGCGTTACTGCATTACAGGACACTTTTTCACTTCTTAATGATTTGGGTATAGATTATGTCGGTGCAGGTAACACACTATCCGAGGCGCTCAAGCCTTGTATCAAGGAAGTGAATGGCAAGAAAATCGCAATATTCGGTTCTACAAGATTTGTTCCACAAGGCTTCTGGTATGTTACAGAATCAAATCCCGGACTTCTTACTACCTACGAATCTACACCTTATTATGGGTACATATGCGATGCCATTGCAAAAGCAAAGAAAGAATGTGATTATGTTTTAATATATGTTCATTTTGGTGAAGAGAAACAGCACACCGTTGCTCCTTACCAGCAAACGGTCGCACATGGATATCTTGATGCAGGAGCCGATCTGGTTGTAGGTACTCACCCTCACGTATTACAGGGTATTGAGTTCTATAATGGAAAACCAATAATATACAGTCTTGGTAATTTCCTTTTCTCAAATTACCATTCTGATACAGTAGTACTAAATGTTACAGTCAACGAAGATAACTCTAGCAGTGTTAATCTTCTCCCATGTAGCAGCCAACTTTATAAGACAACAGATATCGAAGGCAGCGCCGCCCGTCAGTTATTTGACTTTATCGAAGGAATATCTTTTGACATTAAGATTGATGACAACGGTGATGTAACTCCGGTATCGTAATATAAAAAAACTACCATATCAATCTTTACACTGATATGGTAGTTTATTATCTGTTTATCTATTTGTCTGTGGTAGTCTTAGAAGTCTACTTCAAGTCCATAATATGTACATTCAAATAACTTCTTCATCTGTTCCGGATTAATCTCTCTTGGATTAGATCCTGTACATGCATCACCTACTGCGTTTGCAGCGATATCAGCAACCTTCTCCTTGAATTCAGCTTCATCGATTCCAAATTCCTTAAGTGTATGAGGAATATTAAGAAGATCGTTGAACTGGTCAATCTTTGCACAGAATGAGTTAACAAGCTGCTGTTCACTTGTTCCATCAAGACCCATTCTTCTGGCAATATCTGCGTAACGTGTCTTTGCAACAGCGTCATGTGCATTGTACTTAATTACATATGGTAAGTAGATAGCATTAGCGCATCCATGTGGAATATGTCCTGTAGAGAATGCTGCACCTGTCTTATGAGCCATCGAATGAACAATACCAAGTAAAGCATTAGAGAATGCCTGTCCTGCAAGACACTGTGCATAATGCATCTGCTCTCTTGCGTCCATATTGCCCTTGTATGATGCTGGTAAATATGCTAATACCATCTCAATTGCCTGAAGTGCAAGTGGATCTGTGAACGGTCCATTAAGTGTTGATACATATGCTTCAATAGCATGTGTAAGTGCATCCATACCTGTATGTGCTACAAGCTTAGCCGGCATTGTCTCCGCCAAATCCGGATCAACAATTGCAACATCCGGTGTGATATTAAAGTCAGCTAAAGGATACTTGATACCTTTTGAGTAATCTGTTATTACAGAGAAAGCTGTTACCTCTGTAGCTGTTCCTGATGTAGATGGAATAGCAAGGAATTTAGCCTTCTGTCTAAGTTCAGGGAAGTTAAATGGTATACAGAGCTGTTCAAAAGTTACATCCGGATACTCATAGAATGCCCACATAGCCTTAGCAGCATCAATTGGCGAACCACCACCCATAGCAACAATCCAGTCAGGCTCGAACTTTCTCATAGCCTCTGCACCGCGCATAACTGTCTCCACAGATGGATCCGGCTCAACATTCTCGAATAACTCTACTTCCATACCTGCTTCTTTAAGGTTATTAACTACCTTGTCTAAAAATCCGAATCGCTTCATTGATCCCCCACCAACTACAACGATTGCCTTTTTACCCTTTAAATTCTTAAGTTCATCTACTGAACCCTTTCCGTAATAAAGATCTCTAGGTAATGTAAAACGTGACATAATAAAAAATACCTCCTATATTTTTGATACATACATTCTATCACATTTTTTAGTAAAAATACATAGTATTTTTAATTTTTTACATATATTTTATACAAATTATACAATAGTGCATATATATATTAAAAATATCGCCATCGTTTAGAAATAGATATTTGAACATAAAAAAGGCTGCCGCATAAGCGACAGCCTTTAAAACTAGGATTCTATATCTTACTTTCCGTAGTAAGCTTTTAAGAACATTTCTTTAATTTCTGAGATAAGTGGGTATCTTGGGTTAGCACCTGTACACTGATCGTCAAATGCCTTTTCGCACATATCATCTAATGTCTCTAAGAAGTACTTCTCATCTACACCGTAATCTGCGATTGTCTTCTTGATACCAACTGCTTCCTTAAGTTCTTCAATCTTCTTGATTAAGTTCTTAAGTGTATCTTTGTCATCCTTACCTGTGATTCCGCAGAAGTTAGCACATTCTACGTATCTTGCAAGTGTGTGTGGATACTGGTACTGTGAGAATGTTCCCATCTTTGTTGGGCATTCTTCTGCATTGTATTCAATTACAAGATTGATTAATAATGCGTTTGCAATACCATGTGGAATGTGATGGAATGCACCAAGCTTATGAGCCATTGAGTGACATACACCAAGGAATGCATTGTTGAATGCCATACCTGCCATACAAGAAGCATCTGCCATCTTCTGTCTAGCTTCTACGTTTGAACCGTCATTGTATGCGATTGGTAAGTATTCAAATACATTCTTCATAGCCTTAAGAGCAAGACCATCTGTGTAGTCTGTAGCCATAATTGAAGCGTATGCTTCTAATGCATGTGTAAGTACGTCAATACCTGATGCACTTGTTAATCCCTTAGGCTGGCTCATCATGTTATCTGTATCTACGATAGCCATATCTGGTAATAATTCGTAGTCAGCAAGTGGATACTTAACACCTGTTTCCTGATCTGTGATAACAGCGAAAGCTGTACATTCTGAACCTGTACCTGAAGATGTAGGGATAGCAATAAAGTATGCCTTTTCACCCATCTTAGGGAATGTATATACTCTCTTTCTGATATCGATAAATCTCATAGCCATATCCATGAAATCTACTTCTGGGTGCTCGTACATTACCCACATAATCTTACCTGCATCCATAGCTGATCCACCACCAAGAGCGATGATGCAGTCTGGCTGGAAGCTTGTCATAGCCTTAGCACCTTCAATTGCGTTTGCAAGTGTTGGATCCGGCTGTACATTGTAGAATGTCTGATGAGCGATTCCCATTTCATCTAACTTATCTGTGATTCCCTTTGTATATCCATTCATGTATAAGAATGAGTCAGTTACAATGAATGCTCTCTTCTTTCCAAGTACGTTCTTCAATTCATCAAGAGCGACTGGCATACAGCCCTTCTTGAAGTAAACCTTTTCAGGTGCTCTAAACCAAAGCATATTTTCTCTCCTCTCAGCAACTGTCTTAATGTTGATTAAGTGCTTAACTCCAACGTTCTCAGATACTGAGTTACCACCCCAAGAACCACAACCAAGTGTAAGCGATGGAGCAAGCTTGAAGTTGTAAAGATCACCGATACCACCATGTGATGAAGGTGTGTTAACTAAGATACGGCAAGTCTTCATAGCTGCTGCATGCTGGTTAATCTTCTCTGTTTCGTTAACATTTACATATAATGATGCTGTATGACCATATCCACCATCTGCTACAAGACGTTCAGCCTTAGCGATAGCTTCATCAAATGTCTTAGCCTTGTACATAGCAAGTACAGGAGAAAGCTTTTCATGAGCGAACTCTTCTGCAATATCAACGCTTTCAACTTCCCCGATAATAATCTTTGTAGATTCAGGAACATCTACACCTGCTAACTTGGCGATTGTATGAGCGCTCTGTCCAACGATCTTAGCGTTAAGAGCTCCGTTAATGATGATTGTCTTACGAACCTTTTCGATTTCGTCCTTCTTTAAGAAGTAGCATCCACGATACTTGAATTCCTTCTTAACTTCATCATAAATATCTTCAAGTACTGTTACAGACTGTTCAGAAGCACAAATCATACCATTATCAAATGTCTTTGAGTGAATGATTGAGCTGACTGCCATCTTGATGTCTGCTGTTGAATCTATAATTACAGGAGTATTTCCGGCACCAACACCGAGAGCTGGCTTACCTGAAGAGTAAGCTGCCTTAACCATTCCAGGACCACCTGTTGCAAGGATGATATCTGCACCCTTCATTACTTCGTTTGTAAGTTCGAGTGAAGGAACATCAATCCATCCGATAATTCCCTTTGGAGCACCTGCTGCTACTGCTGCATCTAACACGATCTTAGCTGCTGCGATTGTAGACTGCTTAGCACGTGGATGTGGGCTGATGATGATACCATTTCTAGTCTTTAATGAAATAAGTGTCTTAAAGATTGCTGTTGAAGTTGGGTTAGTTGTTGGAATAACAGCTGCGATAAGACCGATTGGTTCTGCAACCTTCTTAATTCCGTAAACTTTATCTTCTTCAATGATTCCACAAGTCTTTGTATCCTTGTATGCATTGTGGATATATTCTGCTGCGTAGTTATTCTTGATAACCTTATCTTCTACAATACCCATACCTGTCTCTTCTACTGCCATCTTAGCAAGTGGAATTCTCTGCTGGTTTGCAGCGATTGCAGCCGCCTTGAAAATTGCATCTACCTGTTCCTGTGTGTAAGTAGCGAAAATTCTCTGAGCTTCTCTAATCTCTTCCATACGAGCTAATAATGCATCTACATTATCAACTACTTCTGGGCTTACTGGTTTGGTTTCTTTTTTAGTTGCCATCATTAATCCTCCTAGTTTTTCGTTCGTCAATGTTAATTTTTTAACAATTAGGATTATAAAGTATTGTTAAAAAATTGTCAATACACTTTTTTATTTTTTTTAATACTGGATATATTTTGCAAAAACGTATCCTGTGTAAGTTTTTGATGCTTTGTTAATTTTCACCTGATACCATATGTTATTTCTATTGTCTTTTATTTTCTTAAGAATTGTAACCTTCTCATTTTTATTTAGTCGAAGTATTACTGCTGACGATGTACCGGCACTCTTTCTTACATTTAAACTGCTTACTTTTGCTTTTCCACTTAACAGCATCCTGGTACTCTTTACAGTAGAAAATTCTCCATAATATTTCTTACCATTGACAACCTTGTACGCACGAACCTTATAGTAATAAGTTGAGCCTATTGCAAGATTCTTATTTGTGTATGCATTCTTCTTAACATCAGCTATTCTCTTATACTTTCCTGTTTTGCTTGTACTTCTGTATACCGCATATCCTGAAGCACCCTTAACATTATCCCATTTGATTTCTACATTAGTCTTATTTTTCTTTAATACAGTTTTTTGCACCTTCGAAGGAACAATCTTAAAGTATAGTGTCTTTTCACCTGTGAAATTGCCAATACCTTTTATTGTAACTTTTGCTCTTCCTATAGCTTTATTGTTAAAATACTCTACTTTATAGGATTTGTTTTTTTCTAATATATTGTTTTCATATTTTACACTTACCGACGGTGTTCTGCTTTTACCGGTATATGAAACATTTTTTATCTCTCCAAAAGTACATGTTCTTATATTTCTTTGGACTATATTGAATGTCTTTGAAATTGTTCCTGAATAGTTTCCACAACCGCTAATATAAACTGTTGCCACACCGACTTTAGTATTGTTCTTGTATGAGAGCTTATAGTCAATATTATCTAAAAGCGTTTTTTGATCACACTTAACTGCCGGTTTTGGATTCAACGCTTTCATAGCATATGTCATATTCTCAATATCATTTACACTTGCAGCCTCTATGCTCTTTGGAAGTATATTGAACTTTATTTCTCTTACACCTGTATAATTCCCAATACCTGTAAGTTTTATAGTTGCGTTTCCGGCATCTGTATTATCAAGATATTCAACTATATAATCAGTTCCATCAATTAATCCCTTGGTTTCATTCTGAAGAATCACCTGTGGTAAGTTAGGTTCCCCTGAGTAAATCTTGTCTGATATTTCATTTACTGAAAATCCACTATTGTTTATATTTGCTCGTTCTATGTAGTAAATTATCTCAATTTTTCCTGTGTATGCACCCTTACCTGTTACTATCACCTTTGCAGCGCCAACTTCTACATTGTTCTCATAAGTGATTTCGTAATTCTCTTCCGATAGTTCTACGCCGTCTGCCACCACCTTAACTGCCTTGGTAATCTCTTTTCCGGTATATTCAGAATTCTCAACATTATATACACTTATCGGCTTCCTGTTATCTTCTTTTGATTCTACAATTTCGAAATAAACATTGCTTACACCGTCATATTTTCCAATTCCTCTAATCGTAGCTTTAGCTGTTCCTAATTCCCTGTTATCAGAATATGTAACTTCATATTCATTAGAATCTAATACTTTACCTGTTTCTGAATCTCTTAAAACTATTTGAGGTTTAATCTCTTCCCCTGTAAAAATCTGATTATCTACTGCTTCTATTGTGTATTTTCTGCTTCCAATAATTCTAAATGTCTTAGAAACTGTATCTTTGTAATTTCCAATTCCTTCAATTTTTATATTTGCCTCTCCCGATCCTATATTATTACTGTACGAAAGCTTATAGTCTTTGTCTTTCTTTAAAACCATACTCTTATAAAGCATAATAACATCCGGTTCTATCGGAGAACCTGTATAATTATAACTGTCTATATTACACTTTGATAACTCTTTTATTGATTTAGGATTAATTGTAAACTCTTTTGTTAGCTGTCCTTTAAAATATTTTGCTGTTTCAGCATCTGCTGTTATTTTCGCTGTTCCAGCATTTATATTCGATTGATAATCAACCTTGTATGTATTATTTGCAAGAACGATATAATCCACATTTGGAGTAACATATTCAGCAAATACATAACCTCTATAGTTTCTATTATTAACCTTGTATGATACAGAATACCAGTCTTCATCTAAAGAAGATTTATGTGTATTATATATTTTCACACTGGCATTTACCGGTAATGTTAATTTTGCACTATACTCTACCCCCGGACCTGTTCGTAAATTAACACTTGTATTTGTGACTCCTGTTTTTGGTCTTTTTTTCTTACTTCTAATAGAAATAGTTGGTTTATTCTCTGATCCTGAATATGTATATGTTGATGTGCTAAGTGGAGCTATCTCATAATTTGTAAGCTTGTCATATACTGTAAGCTCACAAGTTTTTGAAATACCACTTGTAGTGGTTCCTGTTATTGTTGTAGTTCCTCTATAGCTCGCCACTATATTTCCTGACTGATCAATATATGCAACATTAGGATTCGACGATTTCCATGTAATGATATCCGTGGATTTCTTTGGCTTTAGTGTTCCTTTGATTTTATACTTTTGACCTACTGTCATTGTCTTTTTGGAAGCACTAAGTGTAAGTCCCGTCGATGCTACAGGATTATACCAGAAAATACAGTCCACTGCTCCACTGATACCATTTATCTTTCCAGAACTTGAATACTGCCAGTAATCATATTCTCCTGTATATGATGTTTCCGTCGTATAATGAGCTAACCAGATAGGATATTTCTTTGCGACCTGGTCTGCATCCACCGACCACTTAAACATACTTGGATTACCGTATAGCATACCTGTATAACCCGCATCTTCCACTCTTTTACAGAACGCTTCACAAACTGCGGTCGCCTGTTTTACAGTTAAATGAGCATCATATAATCTTCCGGATGGTCCATTATAATATTCAAAATCAAACACTACCGGCATTGTTATGTTGTACTTCTTAATTCTGCTAAGTGCAAAATTCGCCTCTTCTATCGCTTCCTTCTGTGTTGTTGCCTGTGAATAAACATACACACCAACCTTAACTCCGGCTGCAATTGCCTCTTTAAGATTATACTCATATGTAGGATCTTCGTACAGCTTTCCGTCAAACACACCTCTGTTTCCTACTCGGATAAAGGCAAATTCAATCCCATCAGCCTTAACCTTTGCCCAGTCAATTGTTCCATTCCATTTAGATACATCAATACCGTTTATTATGGTACATTTATCAAACACACTGCTGTGTGTATATGTCAGTCCTGTATATTTGTTAGATGTTTTTTTTGCAAAATCCACAAATGCTCTTTTGTTATACAACTTATTTGCTTCTATTGCTTTTATTCTTTCACCATCTTGATAATCACCTTCTGTTGGATATTCATCTATAAATACATATCCACT